>JACRBO010000824.1 GCA_016219235.1 Chloroflexota bacterium | reverse complement strand
GAAACGGGCGCGCGATTGGGGGCTACACTTCGATTGCCATGAGCAGTACATTGCGAAAACAAATCAAGCATCCTGAGCGAAAGCCCGCGCGCCTTTTGCGGGCTGTAGTCGAAGGACGCGGGTTGAATCACAAATCAAGTTGTCTCCGCAAGTCGCATCCTTCGACTCCGTTCTGCGAAGGCGTGCAGAACTTCGCTCAGGATGCTTTCGCGTAATTGGCAATTCAGCCCGCACGATTTATACTTGTGACATCTTCGTTGTACAGGGAGACTACGATGAGCACTCAACCACCCGCTGCACCACCTGAACCCGTCGCCGCTGCTTCACAGACCTATCCGTGTCCCAAATGCGCCGGCAAGATGAACTTCGACGCAGCCAGCGGCATGCTGAATTGCCCCTTCTGCGGCCATAGCATGCCTGTGCCCACGACCGTCGATGCGGTCAAAGAGCACGATTTGCTGCAAACGCTGCAAGACGATTCGGGCAAGGCCCACGGCTACGGCACGGACGTCAAGGCCGTTAACTGCAAAGGCTGCGGCGCAACCGTGAATGTGCCGGCCAATGTGACCTCGACGCAATGCCCGTTCTGCGGCTCCAATCAGGTCATCGAGCAGAAGCCCGATCCCAAATTGATCCAACCGGAATCGGTGGTGCCGTTTGCCGTCGACGAAGCGGCGGCGCATCGCAAGTTCCGCGATTGGCTGGGACAGGGTTGGTTTCATCCGAACGACCTGAAGGCGTTGGGCGGCGGCCAAAAACTGCGCGGCGTGTATCTGCCGTTCTGGACGTTTGACGCGCACGCGGAAAGCAACTGGCGAGCCGAGTCTGGTGATTACTATTATGAGACGGAATGGGTGACGGTGACGCGCGACGGCAAGCAGGAGCGCGAGCAGCGTCAGGTGCAGAAGGTGCGCTGGTATTGGACGCACGGCCATCACGCCGGCGACTATGATGACGTGCTGGTGTATGCCACGCGCAGCATCGACTTGAAGATTCTCCAGAAGATTTATCCATACGACACGCAGAAACTGCTGACCTACAAGCCGGATTTTCTGGCGGGTTGGAGCGCCGAAGCATATCAGATTCCGCTGGCTGAAGCATGGCCTCTGGGCCGCGATATCTTGTACGGTAACGAACGCTCGGCCTGCGATGGGTTGGTGCCCGGCGACACGCATCGCAATCTCAGCGTCAGCACGGACCTGTCACAACTCACCTACAAACACGTGCTGCTGCCGGTGTGGGTGGCGTCGTATCGCTATAACAACAAGACCTTCCAGTTCATGATCAACGGGCTAACGGGCAAGGTGCAGGGCGAGAAGCCCATCTCCGCGATCAAGGTCGCTATTGCGGTCGTCATCGCGTTGATTATCATTGGCGTGGTGGTCTATCTGATTTCACGGGCCGAAGTCAGTAATAGCAGCGGTGAGATTTTGATGTATCACGATTATGCGATGCTGCAACTTGAGGCGCTGCCGATATTGATGTAATCCTTGCATTCAGAGACGCTCCGTCGGGGCGTCTCACTTTTTGAAGGGGATGGCTCATGGATACCGGCTTGAATCTGGCTCTGCAACAGCTCAGCCCCGCACTCGATGGCCTGATGCGCTTGATCTCGTTGTTCGGTCAGGAAGAAATCTTCATCGTCGTCATCGGCCTGTTTTACTGGTGTCTCGATCGCGGCCTGGGCGCGCGCCTGCTGTTGTTGCTGTCGCTGTCGGACTTTAGCAACGGCCTGCTCAAATGGGCGTTTCATCTGCCGCGCCCGTACTGGATCGATCCAAATGTGAGGGCGCTGAGCACAGAGATCAGTTACGGCTTGCCATCCGGGCACGCGCAATCGTCGCTGACCGCTTATGGCTATGTGGCGGCGTCACTGAAAAAACGCTGGCTGTGGGCGGTGGCGGCGGGGCTGGTGCTGGGTGTGGCTGTGTCGCGCGTGTATCTGGGCGTCCACTTTTCTATTGATATCCTGGGCGGCTGGTTCACGGGCGCGATCGTCTTGATCGCGTTCACTCAACTCGAACCGCGTGTCACGCGTTGGATCGCGCCGAAGTCGATCGGGGTTCAGATCACCGCGCTCGTATCTTCTAGTCTGATTTTGATCGCGGTGTTGATCGGCGTTCGCGCAACGCTCGACGGCGTGATCGATCCCGTGGAGTGGCCGGTGCAGGCCGGCCCGATCGATCCGCACAATGCCAATCTGCCGGTGTCCGATCTGGGCCTGTTCTTCGGCGCCAGCCTGGGCCTGATGTTGATTCAGCGCACGTCGGGCTTTGAGGTGAAGGGCCGCTGGGGCAAGCGCATTGCCCGATTAGCCCTCGGCGCGTTCGGCGTGTTGGTGATCCGCTTCGGGTTGGGCGCGATCTTTCCCAGTGAGCCGCTGATCCCGGCCATGATCTTTCGCTTTGTGCGGTACACGCTGATGGCGCTGTGGGCGGTATGGTTGGCGCCGCTGGTATTCGTGAAGCTCCAACTGGCCGATCAGGCTGAGCAAACCGATCGGGCCGCTGACTGATCGGCTGGCCGTGCCTGTCTCGTGTTACAATTCGCCCCATGTCTGTTCGTCCATTGCGTTTTGTGAGTTGCCTCGCGTGTCTGATCGCTTGCTTGATTGCAGCCGTGGCTCAGCCAGCCCATGCGCAGGCTGATTCGTCGGCGGTTTTGCTGGCGCGTATCAATGCGCTGCGCGTGCAGAGCGGGCTGCTGCCGCTGGCCGTCAACGGTCAACTGACTACGGCGGCGACACGGCTGGCGAACGATATGGCGCTGACGGGCAATGTCAATCATACGGGCAGTGACGGTTCGACGACGGACAGCCGCATCCGGGCGTCTGGCTTTGGTTACTGGCGCACCTTTGGCGTTTGGGGCGAGAACATTTACGGCGGTCAAACGGCCACGCTTGATGACGCGTGGACTTTTTGGACGGGTTCGCAAGTGCATCGCACGAACTTGCTAAGCCCGCGTTTCCGTGAAGTCGGTGTGGCGGCCACGACCAGCGACAAGGGCACGTTCTTCGTGATCGATTTTGGATCGCAGCCCAACACCCTGCCGTTCTTCGTCACCGGTGATCCGCCGAATGTGACACTGTTGCTCACCAATGAGAATGACATCACCACGGGCGAAGGCGTGGCCATCATGGGGCAAGCGACCGAAGTGCGTATCGCCGAAGGCACTGACACGAGCAATGCTGGTTGGCAGTTCTGGGCACAGTCAGTTCCATTTCGCTTGTCGGGCACGGGTACGCGCACGATCACTGTCGAGTATCGTGATGACTTGGGGCGCGGCACTAAATCATCACGCACCATCACGGTGTTTGATCTGCCCGCGACGACGGATACGCCCACGCCGACACCGACGGTGACCTCACCGCCGGGCATCCCCGGCACGCCGCGCACAACTCAAACGGCGACACGGTCGCCGGCGACCGCGTCGCCCACGACAACCGCCACGCCGCGCACATCCAGCACGCCCGTAACTTCGACCCCCAGCGCGACGGCCACCTCCAGCGCCACGCCCACGGCGACGCCGAGCATCACCCCTCAGCCAACGGTTACGCCATTTTTGCCCAGGCCAACCTCGACGAGCGGCGGGCTGGTGACGCCGTCGACAACTGCGCCCGCGCCGGCTGCGCTTACGCCCAAGCCGGTCGTTACGGCTATTGCCCTGGTCTTTCCGACGAGTGTCTCAGCCTCGCGTCTGACGCCGCCCGCGCCGCGTGCCGGCCCGACGGAGAAGCCGCTCTTCGCTTCGCTGGACAACGCGCCGGGCGAGGTGCTGCTGGCGGTCTGTGGTCTGCAAATGATCGCGGTGGCGCTGATCGCGCTGACCTGGCTGCTCCGGGCACGTCGCAGGGCTTGAGGCGGATGATATAATGAAAGCAGCTTGACTGGGAGATGTAGTGTGATCAAGTTGATTGCGCTTTACAAGAAACCGGCCGATGTGGATGCCTTTGAAGAGCATTACGCCAACGTCCACATTCGACTGGTGGAGAAGATTCCCGGTCTGCGCAAGACCGAATGGACCCGCATGCTGGCCGCGCCCGACGGGGCCGCGCCGTACTACATGATGTATGAGATGTACTTTGACAATATGGCCGCGTATGAAGCCGCGATGAAGTCCGAAGAGAATAGGGCCGCGGCGAAAGACTTGATGTCGTTCGCGGGCGGGCTGATCACGTTGATGCTGGCGGAATCTTACGAAGATGAAGTGTGTGTCCACAACGAGTAATGAGTAACGAGTGATGAGTGATGAGTGAATTGCGACCATATGCGGGTCGTTCTGCTGAAAGTTTTGGCTTTCAGCACATCCTCTATCGCAAAGCCGATCGCGTGGCGACGGTGACGTTCAACCGGCCCGAAGTGTTGAACTGCGTCAACTATCCGATGCTGGTGGAATTGGCGACGGCTTTTCACGATGCGGCCTTTGACGATGCGGTGGCCGTCGTCGTGCTGACCGGCGCGGGCGAGCGCGCTTTTTGCACCGGCGCGGACATGCGCGAGCAGCGGCAATTTGTGGAGCGGCCCCGCGACCATTACAAATGGATGGGCGCATTCATCGAGGCGCATGAGCAGCTGCGCAACATCGGCAAGCCCACTATCGCGCGCTTGAACGGCATCGTCGTCGGCGGCGGCAATGAATTCAATCTATCGTGCGATCTGGCGATTGCGGCCGACGACATTTACATTCGGCAAGTCGGCGCGAGTCACGGCTCGGTGGCGGCGGCCGGCGCGACGCAATGGTTGCCGCTGGTCGTGGGTGAGCGGCGCGCGCGTGAAATCCTGATGCTCAATGAGCCGATTCCCGCCGCCAAAGCCGCGGAGTGGGGACTGATCAATCAGGCCGTGCCGCGCGCCCAACTCGACGAAGCGGTGGCGACGATGGCGCAGAAATTGATCGCCAAGTTCCCGGAGATCATGCGCTATACGCGCCAGCAGCTGAATTTCTGGAAGGATTTTGCCTGGCATCAGACGATCGGTCACGCGCGCGACTGGCTGGCGATCCACAACACGTCGACTGAAGTGCTGGAAGGTGTGCAAGCCTTTGCGGACAAACGCACGCCCGATTACGCCGCGCTGCACGATCGGGCCGAACAGGATCAATCGCCGGAGTATCCGCACGGCGCGCCGCTGAAATCGTGTCCGCAGTGTGGGGCGCAGCATCTGCCCGCGCAGTTTGAATTTTGCGGCAAGTGCGGAGGCAGGTTATCTTGATCTTCAAAGACAAAGTCGTCCTCGTCACCGGCGCGGGGCGCGGCATCGGCAAAGCGATTGCGCTGGCGTTTGCGCGCGAGGGCGCGAAGGTCGCCGTCAACGACATCAATCCCGATTCGTGCGAGGCAACCACCAACGACATCAAAGCGCTCGACGGCGAAGCGGCGGCCTTCCACGCGGATGTGTCCAATAAAATGGCCGTGCAGGCGATGTTGATCGATCTGGAAGACCGCTGGGGGCGCGTCGATGTGCTGATCAACAACGCGGGCGTCGAGCCGCACAAACCGATCGTGCAGCTGGACGAATGGGACTGGGATCGCACCATCGATGTGAATTTGAAAGGCGCCTTCATCTGTTCGCAAAGCGCGGGCCGCATGATGATCAAGCAGGGCGGCGGTGTCATCGTCAACATCGCGTCGATCGCGGGGCGGGCAGCGGGCCTGCGCGATCGATCGGCTTACGTGGCGAGCAAGACCGGGCTGATCGGCTTCACGAAAGAGTGCGCGCGCGAATTTGCCGCGCATCAGATTCGCGTCAATGCCGTGTGCCCCGGCGTCATTGTCACTGAGATGACGGCTCACCTGCGCGACAATGCCGCGCAACTGCAGAAGTGGCTGGAAGATATTCCGCTGGGGCGATTGGGCGAGCCGGACGATGTAACCGGCCTGGTGCTGTTCTTGTGCTCCGATGCGGCGCGCTACATCACCGGGCAAGCCATCAACGTCGATGGCGGCAAAGTAATGCTGTAACAATGACAAATTCCAAATGACGAATGAAAAACGAAGGACTCGTCAACCCAGGCTGTTCACTCATCACTCGTTACTCGTCCCGCCAGGAGTGTTGTGCGTAATCTAAAATCTCCGTTCTTCGCGATTGTTTTACTGGTCGCGGTGTTGCTGTTGGTCGGCGTGCCGCTGCTGACGCGCGGCAGCCTGGTGCAAGAAGCTGATCCCGACGACGGCCAGCCGATCGAGTGGCGTAGCGAGCCGCTGGGCTTCCGCGTGAGTTATCCGTCCAAATGGCAGGCGCTGACGGATCCGCGCGAACTCATCGGCGACAACCCGACCAATCTCCACGCAGTCGCCTTTGTGCCCAATCCCGGTTCCAAGTCGTTGATCATCGTCTATGCCCAGACCTTGACCGTCACCGAAGCGTTGGATGCCTATGTGGCGCGCCAGCTCCAGGATTTGCAGGCCAATGAAGCCAACGTCGTGTTTGCGCCGCCCACACCGCTGAAGGTGGCCGGCGGCTTTGAGGCGCGTGAGACGACGGCGTTGATTACGACCGAGACGCCGCCGCGCCAGCAGCGCGTGATCATGACCGTGAACGGCCCGCGCGCCTACGCGCTGTATTACACCGGCCCGGCCGCGGGACGTTACGCGCAGGCGTTTGACAGCCTGGTCCAGTCGTTTGCCTTTTTACCGTAAGGAGCAGGCCTCAATTAACAATTGACCATGATCAATGTACAATGGTGGATGACGAATAACCGCTTAACCAATTACTGATCACCCGTTACCAGTCACCAGTTACCAACTACTAATCCTCATGATCGGTCAACTGCTTGATGGCTATGAAGTGCTGCAAGAAGCCGGCCGCGGTTCCAGCGCCACCGTGTACGTGGCGCGCCAGCGTCCGGTCGAGCGCTACGTTGCGCTGAAAGTCTTCGAGCCGCTGGATAGCCGCGCCGGCGATCGATTGCGCGCAGTGCTGGCCCAGTTGGCCGATCTCGATCATACCAATCTGCTGCCGGTATATGCCAGTGGCCGCGCCGGCGATCAAGTCTATGCCGTCATGCGCTACATGCCGGCGGGCACGTTGCAAGCGCGGCTGCGTGCGCAGCGTTTCCGCCTGGACGACATCGAGCGCTGCATGTCGCAAGTGGCCGCCGCGCTGGACTACGCGCAGCAGCACGGACTGGCGCATGGCCGTCTGACCCCCGCCAACATCTTGTTCGATCACGCCGGCAATGCCTTTGTGGCCGATTGCGGCTTAACGAACGCACTCGACGTGCCGCTCTCCGATTATGCCGCACCCGAATTGCGCCGCCGCGCCGCCCCCGATCTCGCCGGTGCAGTCTGCGCCGATGCCTACAGCCTGGGCGCAGTGCTGTATGAATTGTTGACCGGTAAGAAGCCTTTCGAGCCGGACCGCGATGACGAGCGGGTCAATCGGCGGTTGGCGTTGCCGCCGCGCCCCAACGCAATCAATGCTAAAGTTACACCGGCGCTTGACGCCGTCGTGATGAAAGCGCTGGCGCTTGACCCCGATCAACGCTATCAGACGCCGCTTGAATTAGCCACAGCCCTGACGCAAGCCCGGGCCACCCGCGCCGAGGCAGCCCCACCGGCCGCCGGCGTACGACGCATCACCGCGCGCCACGAAACGCGCGATCGACGCGGCCGGGTGTTTGGTCTGATCGGACTGTTGATTGTAATCGCGGCGGCGATCGGTTTGGCCACCCGTCCCCCGGCGGCGCAAAGTCCGGCGGCCTCGCCCGGCCCGATCGAAACACCTGGCCCTAACGCGCCGCCACTGCCGACGATCGTAAGCACGCCGACGCTTGAACCCACTCGACGGCCAACGACCGCGTCCACTTTGCCCGTGGTTATCCCAGCGGCCAGCGCAACTGCGCCGCGCGCCACAGAGACGCTAGCCGTAACGCTGCCGCCCCCAACCACTATCCCGCGGCGTATCACAGCGACACCGACGCTGACGGTATCGATCGAGCCGTTGGCGTTGATGATGCCGCGCCAATCGGATCGCATGACGTTGATCTTGACGTTCCGCACTTTCATCTGGCCGGCGGACAGCGGCCCACTGGGTCTGTTGAGCTTGCAAGTGCCCGGCATCGATCCGGCGGTGAGTGAACCGATCCTGGCGCAGGTCGGATCGGGCGAGCAGACGCTGCGCGTGGGCCTCAGCGTGGATTGCCGCCGCGTGCCGGAGCCGATCACGACGAACGAAGTGGGCCTTACGCTGCGGGCTGAATCCGGCGAGGAACTGTTGTCGCAGACGCTTAACTACCTCAAGCGCTGGTGTTATTAGCCATCAAGCAGCGACGGCTCCCACGCCGTCGTTGGGTCGGGCAGGGGAGACGCCGATGGACTACGCAACAATCCTGACCTCCGTGATGGATCGCGCGGGACTGATCCGGCTCAATCGGCCGCAGCAATTGAACGCGCTGAATGTCGCTGTGATGGACGAAGTCGCCGCCGCATTGGAGGCGTTTGATCAAAACGACGGTATCGGCTGTATCGTTATCACGGGCAATCAGCGCGCCTTTGCAGCGGGAGCAGACATCAAAGAGATGGCCGACGCCACGGCGGTGGACATGTTGCTGCGCGACAACATCCAGCGCTGGGACCGAATCCGGCAGATCAAGAAACCGATCATTGCGGCCGTGTCCGGTTATTGTCTGGGCGGCGGCTGCGAACTGGCGATGACGTGCGATCTGATCATCGCCTCGGAGTCGGCGCAATTCGGCCAGCCGGAAGTGAACATCGGTGTGATGCCGGGCGCGGGCGGCACGCAGCGGCTGACGCGCGCCATCGGCAAGAGCAAAGCCATGGAGATGGTGCTGACGGGCCGCAACATGGGCGCGCGCGAGGCGGAGCAAGCGGGGCTGGTGGCGCGGGTTGTGCCCGTCGAGGTCTATCTCGACGAAGCGTTGAAGTTGGCAAACGAAATCGCCTCACGCCCGCCCATTGCGGTGCGGCTGGCGAAAGAGGCGATCAACAAGGCGTTTGAAACTTCACTCAGCGACGGCCTGGATTACGAGCGCCGTCTGTTCTATTTTTTGTTTGCCACTGACGACCAAAAAGAAGGCATGCGCGCTTTCGTCGAGAAACGCCCGGCAGAGTGGCAAGGACGTTGAAGTGGATCACACCATCGACCTGGCTTCACTCGCCAGGTCGTTTTTGTTTGACAACCCTCGTACTCGATGATATGGTTGCCTCATTCCACCGTGAGGTTACACGATGTTTTCCACGCTCCCCACCCATTATCACACTTTCCTGGCCTGGACCTGGACTGAAATTGCGCCGTATTATCAGGACCTGAACGCGCGCCCGTTGGACGCCGAAAACGTCGCGGCCTGGCTGGCCGATTGGACGCGGATTGCCAAGACGGTCGGCGAAATGTTCTCGCGCCTGCATCTGGCTACAACTTTGAATACGGCAGATGCGGCCGCCGAGCAGCGCTATCTGGGTTTCTTGAGCGAGGTGCAGCCCAAAGTTGAAGAAGCCGAGCAACAGCTTAAGCAAAAATTGTTGAACAGCGGCTTGCAGCCGGCCGGTTTCGATCTGCCGTTGCGCAATCTGCGCGCCGAAGCCGAACTGTTCCGCGAGGCCAATCTGCCGTTGATCTTGCAGGGCCGCAAACTGGGTCAGCAGTACAACAAGATCGTGGGCGTGCAGAGCGTGCTGTGGCAGGGACAGGAACTCACGTTGCAGCAGCTGCGTCCGATCGGGCTGAGCGACGATCGATCGGTTCGTGAACAGACCTGGCGACTGGCCTCGGATCGCTGGCTGGCCGATCGGGCGGCGATCAACGATCTGTGGCGGCAGGCGGTGCCGCTGCGCCAGCAGATCGCGCATAACGCCGATCACGCCGACTTCCGAGCGTACAGTTGGCGCGATCGGCAGCGCTTTGACTATACGCCGGAGAACTGCCTGGAATTTCACGCAGCGATTGAGGCGGTGGCGGTGCCGGCGGCCACGCGCATTTACGATCGGGCGCGGCAACGATTGGGCGTAGCCACTGTGCGCCCGTGGGATCTCGATCTGGATCGGAATCCCATCAGTCTGGATGTGCGCCCGCCGTTCAAGGATGGCGCGGAGTTGATGGCGAAAACCGCTACGGTCTTCGCCCACGTCGATCCGCAGTTGGGCGAATACTATGCGACGATGCAGCGTGAAGGCTTGCTCGATCTGGATAATCGCAAAGGCAAAGCGCCGGGCGCGTTCTGCACGGAGTTCCCGGTCACCCGGCGGCCTTTCATCTTCATGAATTCGGTGGGCCTGCGCGACGATGTCCGCACGATGCTGCACGAGTCCGGTCATGCCTTCCACGTCTTCGAGACGCTTCATCTGCCGTATATTCAACAGCTCAACATCACGATGGAGATTGCGGAAGTGGCGTCGATGGCGATGGAACTGCTCGCTGCGCCGTATCTATCCGATCGGCACGGCGGCTTCTACGCGGGCGCGGACTATGCGCAGGATCGCATCCAGCACCTGGAGCGCATCATCTTGTTCTGGCCGTATATGGCGATGGTGGATGCCTTCCAGCACTGGGCGTACACGCACGCGGACGGCGATGATCCGGCGGCCTGCGACGCGAAGTGGGTGGAGTTGGCGCAGCGCTTTATGCCCGGCGTCGATTGGAGCGGCCTGGACGACGCGCTAATGACGGGCTGGCACCGCAAGCAGCATATTCATCGCAGCCCGTTTTATTACGTGGAATACGGTCTGGCGCAGCTGGGCGCGGTGCAGGTCTGGCGCAACGCGCTGCAAGATCAGGCCGGCGCGCTGGCCGCCTATCGCCACGCGCTGTCGCTGGGCGCGACGAAGCCGTTGCCTGAACTGTACGCGGCGGCCAACGTCAAGTTCGCCTTCGATGCGGACACGCTGCGTGAAGCGGTGGAGTTGATCGAAAACCACATCGAGCAACTTAAAGCCTGAAATCGATCCACGAATCTGCACGAATCATCACGAAAATGCCGCGTCGATAGGTGGATTGATTGACTATGACGACAAGTTTAGTGTTAGGGGCAACCGGTTTCATCGGCGGGCAGATTGTGCGATCGGCGCTGGGGCGCGGCTGGCAGGTCAGGGCGCTGCGGCGCAATCCGCACGCCGTGGGCGCGATCGGCGATCTACAACCCGATTGGATCAGCGGCAACCTCGACGACTCCGCGACCCTGCGGGAAGCGATGCGCGGCTGCGAGGTGGTGTTTCACGCGGCGGCGGCGTATCCGCATTCGGCTAAGAACATCGATCAGCACGTGCAGGCCGCGGTTACTCAACTGCGTGGTGTGCTGGACGCGGCGCGTGCGGCGAAAGTCGATCGATTGATCTACACGAGTTCGTTTACCACGATCGGTCCGGCACGCGATCGATCGCGAGGCGCGGATGAGCAAGATCGCTATGTGCCGGGTTCGGCAGGCGACGCGTATTACGAAGCCAAATGGGCGATGGAAGTCGAAGCGCTGAAGAGTGATGTGCCGGTGATCGCGCTGTGCCCCTCGGCAGTGTTTGGCCCCGGCGATGTGCATCTCTCGGTCAGCGGGATTGTGGTGCAGACGGCGCAGGGCAAGATGCCGGTCTACTTCGACGCGACGTTCGGCGCGATCGATGTGCGCGACGTGGCTGAGGCGCACGTCAATGCGGTGGAGCGCGGCCGGGTGGGCGAACGCTATATCCTCAGCGCGCACAACATCACGCTGTTAGAGGGACTGACGTTAGTGGCGCAGTCGGCCGGCGTCAGGCCGCCCCGCATCAAGATCGGGCCGCGGCTGCTGAACGGCATCATCGCTGTGGGGCAGTATCTGCCTGGTGGCACCATCGGTCATCTGCGCACGATGAAATTCTGGCAGCCGTTGAACAATGCGAAAGCGGTGACTGAATTAGGCTTGAAGACGCGCCCGATCAAAGACACGCTCGATGATGCGCTGGCGTGGTTCAGGGAGCGAGGAGTGATTGGTAATCGGTAATCGGTGATTGGTAATCGGTGATTGGTAATCGGTAATCGGTAATCGGTTGACTGGTTGACCGATTACCAATTGACCAGTTACCGATTACTAATTGACCGGTTACCTATCGACCAGTTACCGATAATACCTTTCCCCCGCGCAACTCTTGCACAGCACCACACCGCCTCGCACCACTTCCCGCTCGTTGAAGATTTCCTCGCCGCATACGGCACAGGTGGTTCGCGCTTCGGGGGTGCTGATGATCGACTGTAGCGAAGCGATCAGTTGCACGGCTTGCACCACCAGCAATTCGTCATCGGGCATGCGCTGATAGCCCAGCAGATACGCTTCCCAGCCGTTTGACGCTTCGGGCGCATAGCGGGCCGCCAGGTCGCGGGCAGCCGATCGGGGTGTGATGCGGGCCGCCTGGCCAGTCTGTGTATCGACAAATGTCGCCGCCACTTTGCCGTAATCCTCGATACGCAGCGTGCGGCGGCCCATCCAGCAGCCGGTAGCGACGGCAACGCCGTCCGCAAAGCAGCCATCTGTCTCTACAATCGTCAGCAGACGCTTATCGGTCTGGGGCAGATCGAGACGCAGGGCGTGTGAGGCCAGCCGCCCCATCCGCACACCCAGCACTTGCCGGGGGCATAGATGATCGTGACGAGCGGCGGTTGCTTGCAATAACTCTTGAAATGACGGCAAGATGTGCTCCTGACCCGCTGATTCGCGGCTGCCGCATGATAGTCTACATCGCTTAATCGGGCAAACGTCACTGTTGACAACGCGGTAGATCAGGTATAATCACTTTCGTAGCGTAAACAGGGGGAACACCAGATGACTTATACAGAGCCGGAAAAAATCACTATTATTGAGGGACCGCCGCCGGAATTCATGCTGGCGCAAGATGTATGGTCCATGTCGATGTGGGAAGGCACTTTGCCACGCAGTGTGGGTGTCTGCCAGATGCGGACATTTAACGCCGGTGCTTTGATGGAACGCTGCCACCGGGCCTGGGGCGAAGGCCGCCCGGTGCTGCTGGATTTTCCGCAGATGGACGGCTTGCGGCAAAAGGTTGAAATTCTGGCGGCCAAGCCCGGCCGCGTCGAAGAAGGCGATTTGCTGAACCTGTGGGTGGCCGTGCCTAATGGCTTCATCACTCAGCGCGAGGATTTGAACGACGCCGCCTTTAATGATGAAGAGCTGGACGACGAAGCGGACGACGCGGTTGATGGACCAAACGACGACGACCTGAGCGCGTTCGTCTAGCCACCAGTCGTTGCATGAAGTTGATGTGGACACGGCGGCAGCCCCGCCGTGTCCTTTATTTAATAGCCCAGGAGGAAGTGCAAATTTATGATTCCACCACGCTTGCTTGATCTGCTGTCCGACGAAAAGCGGGCCTTTGCCTCGTTGGCGTTGACGCTGGCCGACGGTTCGCCGCAAGTCACGCCCATCTGGTTTGGCTGGGATGGCACGCACATCATCCTTAACACGGCGCGCGGTCGCGTGAAAGATCGCGTGATGAAGCGCGGCGGCAAAGTGGCCTTGCTGATTGTCGATCCGGCCGACCCCTATCACTATATGCAGCTGCGCGGGCGCGTAGTGGAGGAAACGGAAGATGGCGCGTACGACACGATCTGTAATTTGCAGTTGAAGTATCGCGGCAATCGCGATTATCCAAAGCGACCCGGCGAAGTGCGTGTCACGTACACGGTCTTGCCAGAGACGGTCTTTCCACGAACCTGACGTCTCACTGAAAACACGCCGCCCCCGTCAGTGCTTGACGGGGGCGGCGTTCTGTTGTCTGCCTACAACCGGATGTAGCGTTTCCACTCCGGCCGGATGTCTGATGACATGATCAGATAGTTAGTGCGCGGCGTCTTAGGCTCATAATTGGGGTCGAAGAAGCGCATGCCGGCCTCGCGCATGGAGCGGCCGCCTTTGCGCTGCTGGCACTTAGGGCAGCAAGCCGTGGTATTGCTCCAGGTGTTGGGCGGAATGTTTTCAGCGCGGCAATACCACTGCGGAATGATATGGTCGATGGTGGCTTCGTGCGCGCCCAACCGCTTGCCGCAAAACTGGCAGGTGTGATGATCGCGCGCCAGCACGCCGCGGCGGCTCCAGCCTACGCCGCGCCGGGGCACATTGACGTAGTAGCGCAAGCGCAACACGCTGGGCATCGGCTGGCGCGTTGCCTTAGAGCGCAGTTCGCGCCCCGGCCACGCTTCAACCAGGTCTACCTTGCCGTCCATCAACAGGCCGATCGCCCGGCTCAACTTGACGACGGCCAGCGGCTCAAACGACGCGTTCAACAACAAAACGTTGATCATGACTCACCAACCCGATGTTACCCCCCGCCGAATAAACTCGTGTTAAGGCCGAATGATCTTTTCTTGACAAAGTACGGGAATCAATCTGCAGCGGTTCGACGGGCAGCAAGCATGTGGCTGCCGATGTCGTTATTGAATTTGTACCGTTCTGAACACACATAGTATACACGAGTATTCGTTCCATGCCTAGAAATGCGCTGCGCGCCGGACATGGCGCGACTGCATGGGGCTGCTTCCTCCTGGAGGATGTGCAGCGGTGTGCGGAGTTCGTGGGCGATCAATGTGGCGGCGAGGTCGGTGAGTGGCTGGCAGGATGATCATGGCGCAGCACGGCCCACAACTGATCGGTTCCGATCATAAAAGCGCTCACTCATCGATGATCTTGATGAGCGAGCGCTTTTACTGTTGCTTCAATCTGACCGCTATTGCTTTACCGTCGCACCAACGGCAGGAACAACGTATGCCACGTCACAATCTCGATTTGCTTCTGCAGCGCCGAGGTCGCGAAGTCGCGGCCCACATTGTCGTTGAGACTCGCGCCGACGATGCGGAGTGAGGCCGCACTGCTTGCGTTGGTGAAGCGCAGTTGTAGCAGCGTCCCATCGCCGCCGATCGCGGTGCCGCGCGCCAGCACGACCCGCACGAGGCCGGGCTGCGACACATGCGCCTGCACGTTGAAGCCCGTCGTCAACGACGTGAGTGAGGCAGCGTCAAACGTCAGTTGATCTGGATCGTACTGGAAAGTGAGCGTGCCGCCCGCCAGGTCCGCGCCGTTCTGGATGGTCACCGGCACGGTCAATATTTGACCCGCGCCCACGTTGGCTGCGCCGAGGCCAATCCGCACCGGCGTGTTGGCGGCTGCCACATCCTTCGACTGCATTTCGCTTTGCTTCATTCCGCTCTGGATGCTTGAGGTTGCCAGTCCGCCGCAACCTGTCCACGAACCGCCCGCGACGTAGCAGCGAATGAGCGTCACATCGGCGGCTGAGCACGCGCCGTCGCCATTGACATCGCAGGCTGTCTGCTGATCGGGCGTGGGTGTGATCCGACCGGATGCGATTTGAGTCGCCATCGCTGCGTCACCTACGTTCACCGCCTCATCGCCGTTCACATCACCGCGCACGAAGGCGTTGCGGATCAACAGCGAGCCGTTGTCGAGCGCCAGCGGTATCGGATGCAGCAGATCGTTGTCATCATAGATCACCGTGTACGTGATGCCCGTGATGAAGTCGAGCGGGCTGGTCTGTCCAGTACCGCCGCTGACGTTGAAGCCGACATTGAACAACGTGCCCGAACCATACAACGGCGTGCAGGTCGGACTGGTCAACACGACAATGACACGGCCCGACGTGCCGGTGTTGGCTGTGAAGTCATAGCCCTGCGTGTAGACTGTCGGCGAGACCAGGCCGGTGGGCGAGACTAGCGATGGGCTATACGCGATCGAGGCTTGCAGTCCCGCGATACATAGGCCGTTACCGCCCTTGCCGTTGATGGGCACGAGCACACCGGTTGCGCCCGGAGCCGCGGACATATCGGGTATCGACAGTTCGAACTGACCGAACGTCGCGCAGGCGATGGCCGATCGGGCGACCACCGTGCCGTTGGCGCTGACGCCGTTTACCTGATAGCAGTATTGTGTGCCCGTCACGAGGCCGCTGGCATCGATGTACGGACTGGCTGCCACGGGCGTCGTCGTCAGCGTGATGGGTGTGGTGCTGGTGATGGCGCGCAGGACGTGATAGCCGACGAGCGTACTCACGGGCTGATCGAGCGACCAGGTCAGCAGCACACGATCTTGCCCCGCTTGCGCCTGCAAACTGATCGGCGCGGGATCGAGCGGCGGGGGCGGCGGCGCGCAATCGGGACACGGCGGTGGCGGGGCCGCGTTCCAGAAGGCGTTGAGCAGCGCCCCCCACTGACCGTTCTGCGCGAAGCGCAGGTGATCGGCGGTGTAGAAACCGCGCTTCCAATCATCCACCTGGAAGGGTGTGTACAAGCTGAGGCCGCCGAGATCACTCCACATCCATTGGGCGGTCGAGTGAACATAGGGCACACCGTTCTGATGATCTTCGATCAACACGGCAGTGGCGACCGCGGTTTGAACCCCATTCGCCGCGCCGATCACGGCCGGGTTGCCTGAGTAACGGTCGGCGAGATTTCGCGCCAGACCGCTCAGATCACAGGCATTATCGGCGGTGGTGATGAACCCGTTTTGATCGCTATCGAAGCAGATGTCAGCCGTTTGCGCGGCGATCAACTTGCCCCGATCGGCCGGCAGCGTCCCGCTGATCGCCGTCGCCAGTGACTCGACCGCCGAGCGCACGCCGTTCATCTGCGCCGCATCGATCAGCGATAGCGTGAAGGGATAGGCATTGCCACGCAATAGATTGGCCTGAATCGCCAGCCAGTCCGCGCCGATGGCGGACGCGCTCTGCACGCCGTCCAGCACGGCGGTGCCCAGATAGGCGTCGTACGGGAACGCGGCCCAACTCCAGTTTTCGGACGCGAGCACATAGTCCACGCTGTCACTCACTTCGTAGGCCACTTCGGACATCGCCATCAGGCAGGCGTCCAGGTAGAGCAGATCGACTTTGACGCCCGTGGCCTGAACCGCCCAGCGCAGCGCTTGCCCCAGCGCCTTCGTCGTCAGGTAACTGCGCGGATGTTCATCCCACAGCAGGCCGCCGGGTTGACCATCCCACGCGCTGGGCTGACCGGGCAAGGCATCGGGATACCAACCGGAACCGTGCCCGACGAGCGAGACGATCACCTGCCCCGCATTGGGATAGGCGCGGATGGCGCTCTTGAGGAATTCACTCAGGCTGTAGGGATTGGCCGTATCGTCACTCCACGCCCACAGATTTTGGCCTAACACGTAGCGGCCATCGCAGGTGGGATTGGCGAAGTTGGGGCAGCTATCGTCGGCGTCTTCACCCAGCCGATAGAGCCGTGCGTCGTTATCGGCTGGACCGTCGAGCAGCAGCAACGTTACCGCGTTCGGGTTCGCCGCCGATTTCTCCGCGTTGTTGAGCAGCGCGATCGTCTTGGACGCCAGGTTGTTATCGCCGTTGGCGTAGATCAACACCAGTGTGGAGAAGGTCGCGGGGTTGGGCACGACCACCGCCGCCGTGCGCTGCACTTCGTAAGTCTGGCCGTCGATGAGGTACGTGGCGATGGCGGCATTGGCGAGCACGCTGCCCGCCGACACGCCGAGATCAACCGTGGCGCGATAGGTAATGATCGTCGGTGCGCCCGTCCCGATCGATCCGGCGAAGCGAATCTGGCGCGTGGCCGAATCGTAAGTTGCACCACCGGTGACGCTGCCGTTGACGTAGGTTAGGCCGCCTGGCAATGTGTCAGTGAGGATGGCCGGAATCGCCGTCGGGCCGGTGGCCGTGAAGGTGAGCGTGAAGGTGATCGCTTGTCCCGGCGCGGCCGTCGGTGATGACACCAACTTGGCGAGATCGAGCGTGGGCGAGACGTTCACAGTTTCAGCAACTTCCGGCCAGTAGCCGACGTTGAGTCGATAGGCTCCCCCGCTCAACGAACCGGCCATCGATTGACCCATGCTGCTGTTGAGCGAATATGCGCCGCCCGCCGACGTTCCGCCGCCATTGCTGATGGCGAATCGATCGAGTGTGTAAGCGCCGTTCAGTGTCGTCGCGAGTGCGGGCAGTGCAAGCGCAAGGCCGACGATCAGGCTGAGAAGAACTAATGGAGTTCGAGTTGAGATGTTAGGCTTCATGGCGTGCCTCCTGAAGTGTCGCGGCAAGCTGAAAGCGGTTCGACGATTTCAATTGCAGCCGATTTCATGGCGCACCTGCGCCGGAGAACAGTTGGATGCGGGCGACTTTGCCTTGAGTCGTGGTGTCGTCAGAGGCATACGGCGAAAGGTAGATAAACTGTCCGTCCGTGAAACCACCGTAGAAGCCTTTTAGCCCCGAGTCAGTCAGTGACGTGTCGAGGTACGTTACTCCGCTTGCGCTAAAATTCTGCAAGTCAACGCGGACAATTTCTCCATGTCCGACGCTAACCGAATTGTAGTACGGAAAGATATACGCATAGCCCCCTATTGCGACGCCACCATGGTAACCTCTGAGACTAGGGTTGACCGTCGTGAGATCAAGAACCGTTACGCCACCGGTGCTAAAGTTCTGCAAATCCACACGCACGAACTTGCCGTGTTGCGTGAAGTCGCTGGCTCCGTTAGGCACGATGTAACCATAACGACCATCGGTAAAGCCACCGGCGAAACCGACAAGACTAGAATCAATTGATGCAAGGTCAAGCACGGTTACGCCGCTAGCGGCGAAGTTCTGCAAGTCCACTCGCACAAGCTTTCCAAAGAAAGAAGGATTACGATAAGGCACAAAGTACCCATAGCGTCCGTCGGTAAAGCCACCCAAGAACCCTTTCAACGCGGGGTCGACCATAGCCAGATCGAGTACAGATACGCCAGTGGAGCTAAAGTCTTGTAAATTAATTCGCACGACTTTGCTAAGAAAGGGCGTTTCCGGAGCTAAGTAAGCATAGTGGCCATCGCTAAAACCGCCAGCGAAACCGATCAATGTAGGGTCAACCGTGGTCAGATCGAGCACAGTCACACCGGCGACGCTAAAGTTCTGCAAGTCCAGCCGCGCTACCTTGCCAGAGCTCCTGCCGGAATTTGGCACAAAATAGCCATAGCGCCCATCCGAGAAACCACTTGCAAATGCTTTGAGTGCAGCATCAACGGTTGTCAAATCGAGTACCGTTACGCTGGTCGTAATGTAGCTGTTTAGATCCACCCGTGCTACTTTGCCAACGTAACTTATGCCGTCAGAGCCTGGGACAAAGTAGCCATACTGACCGTCGGTAAAGGCACCGTTAAAGCCTTTCAGCTGCGGATCTACCGTCGCCAGGTCAAGCGTCTGTGGACGATACAACGGCACATGCGGTGTGTGTGGTGCGCTGTTCCCTGTCAATGAGTATTGTGCATACGGTGCAGCCGTGATCTGCTGACGCGGCGAGAGCGTGGTGAAGGCCGGGTCGCCTGCGCATTTCACGCCCACTTCCAACCAGCGGGCGTATCCGTTGAAGGCGTTCGCGCCATATTCGCCGTTGGTGTTCAACATCACCGTGAACAGGCTGTTGCTCACGGGCACAGTCGCGGTGATGGTGCTGCCAATCTGTGCGCCGGTGGCGGCAGCGTCATACAGGCGGAAGGTCATATCGCAGTTGCCGTTGACGGTCGCGCCGGCGTTCTTCAGTTGACCCTGAAAGGTGAACCCCGATCCGACGGCGGCCTGGGGCGCCGTCGGCGCCGTCGCGCCAAAGCGGGCGTTCGCGCCGCTCACCGTGGCGAGCAGCACAACGATCACAACGAGGGACAGAGACAATTTGGTACGCATGGCAAACTCCTTTTGGATTGTGGATTTCTGATTGTTGATTGCTGATTGATCGATCCGTCACGCCGCACTGTCTAAGGACAGTGGGTGCAAGTGTGCCCGTATGCTGTTGTCGGGCATCCAGGCGGAAGCACGCGGGAATGACGGAGCACAAGTAAACATGGCGATAGGCGGGCCTCCTGTCTCCATCTAATCCGCACCCACCGTTCCACTCGATCCCGATGACCTGCCGTTAAAGCCGGGCCGTCGGGGGGAAATCGGGCACGTCGGACTCAAGCAGATCGTCAATGGCGGATTAAATGCTCACAGCAGCGGCGGTCGATGTTTTCAGTATACGGGCAAAGTCAAGCGGCGAGTCTCAGAATTGGGGGAAAGTGTCTCAAGTTACGCCTCACGCCGCCAGAAGCATGCGGCACACTTGCCCCCAACCCCCTCTCCCGATTTTGAAAAGCACAAATCGGGAGAGGGGGGAGAGGATTTCGCCTGCGTCTGTGTTAGAATTACCCTGACGGTGCAAGCGGTCCATGTCACAGTAAAGGCAGGTGTCCCATGAGCCAGCAGATTACCTTACCCGGTTGGCCGCTGACGGGCCAGAGCACGATCAGCCTCAAGATCGAAGTAACGGCCCAGATCAATATCTCGGCCTATGTCGCCCGGCAAAAGGCCAATCGCTATCTGATCATGCAGGCCGGCGATCAGCTGTGCGCTGGCGAGCCGGAACTGGTGGCTGGCGTCGCCGTCGCCTGGCGTGTGCCGGTGCAGTGCGCGCCCTCCAAACGCGGCGTGCTCGGCACGGTTGGACACTTGCTCATCGACGCCACGACCGGCGAAGTCACCATCGCCGACCGGCGAACAACTGAAGACCTGCTGAAGGGAGCCGAAACGCTCTATGAACGTGCCTCACTTTCAGTAGAGAACCTCCGTGGCGTGGTTTGACGCTGCTTCACGCTAGATTACACTTTACGCCTATGCCTACCGTGCTTCGCGTCGGCCCCTATCGGTTTTATTTCTACAGCCATGATTTGATTCATGAACCGCCGCATGTTCATATCGACCGCGACGAATTGTCGGCCAAGTTTTGGCTCAGTCCGGTGGCCCTCGCCCGGAATCTTGGGTTTAGCGCCAGTGAGTTGCGTAAAATCGAAAATCTGGTAGCCGCCCATCAATTCGAATTGCTTGAAAGGTGGAATGTTGAATATGGACGTACAACCCGGTGAACGAGTGAAAGATGTACGCTGCACCAGGGACATCCTCCGTGTTGACTTGTTGGATGGACGCACGATCAGTGTGCCGCTCACCTGGTATCCGCGCTTACTCCATGCCACACCGCAACAACGCGCCCACTGGCAAGTGGCGGGCGGCGGGTATGGCATTCACTGGCCGGATATCGACGAAGACTTGAGCGTCGAAGGCTTGTTGCGCGGCCTGCCCGCCCCGCGTGTCAAGCAGCGGTTGGCAACTCCCGGCGTCTAATGCCGGGCAACATTGCCCTCGCTGTCGCCAACGCTTCCATGAAACGCTGTCGCCAGCGAGGAGCATGATGGTTTCTTCGTGCTCTTCGTGGCCTTCGTGGATCACGTTTTTGCGCCAGTCATCTCCTCAAGCCGGATCGCTATCCCCTCGCATTCCGGGAAATACAGGCGAAACTCCCGGCAGTCTTCGTGAAACGCATAGACCAGCGTCGCCCGCTGAAGCCTGTCCGCTGCAATCGACAGCACGATTAGTTCTTCACCGGGCCATAGCACGTGTCCGGTCTCTTCGTCGAGGTAGACACCGGGCGATTGGGTCAGACCCTGCAACGGCGATGATCCCGCACACATCAGCACGATCGTGTCAGGGGCTAACTCGGCGCGGCCCGCACCCCGATAGGCATACTCCAACGTCACCGTAATGTAGCGGAAGCGGCGCGGCGCGGCGCGCGGCAGCGCCCCAAAGATCTGACCGGCGTCAACGCGCGTGATGTCAACTGACCAGGCAGAGGCCCGTGCCCGATCATCAGGTGCTGCATAAGGCACAGCGCTGTTGGAGTGATTCGTCAATGTTAGACCTCCTCGATTTGCCTGTCAGTATAAAGCGCAATCACGTGTGCGAGTCTCAAATCGGCGGCTGACCGTCTCAATTTATGGTTTTGGCGCTGTCGCCGATCTGTGCCATAATGGTTGCGTCTTCACGGTCGAGACCTGTCAGGTGGTGCATCAGATACCCTGTTGACGGATACGCCTTGCACCACCTGACAGGTCTTCCAAGTCTTCCAGGTCTTCAAACAGCGGAGGCCCGATGCCAGCCAACAGCCCGCGCACTTCTCAGGCCGCGGCCCTGCCCACTGCCTTTCAGCGCCACCTGCTGACGGCGCTCGAAAAATTCCACCAGGTCGAATGGCTGGGCGACCATTCGCCGCTCTCTGCCCCCTACTTTCTGGGCCGGCCCGTGACAGCGGCCCGCGGCCCGGCCTCAATCAGCACGGCCCTTCAACGCGGCCAGACTTTGCAGCGCATCCTGCGTCAGACCAACGACTGGCTCGCGGCGCAGGGGCAGGATGCGCAGGCGATCAGCCGCCTCATTCAACTGGCGTATTTTCAAGCCACACCGTTGACGGCCGACGAAGTCGGCAATCGATTAGGGCTGTCACGGGCGACGTACTTCCGACGGCGAGAACAGGCCCTGGCCGAATATGCCGCCGCCTTCATCCGGCAGATCAATCCGGCGCTGCGCCTCGATCGGCCTCCGCAACCCGATCGGCTGGTGGGCCGCGATCCGGTGTACGCCGATTGTCTGCGCGCTTTGCAGCAGAATCGATCAGTCGGCCTCAGCGGACCGGCCGGCATCGGCAAGACGGCGCTCGGCGCGACGCTGGTTACGTCGGACCAACTCGCACCGCGCAAAGTATTCTGGTTCACGATCGTGCCCGGCCTGAACGATCATCTCGGCAGCCTGCTGGCAGCGCTGGGTTACTTTCTGTGGCAGCAGAGCGCCGCGCACCTGTGGGGGCAGCTCATCGCCGATCAGGGCCGCCTCAATCTGGCGGTGCTGCAAGCCCTGCTGTATCAAGACCTGGCTGACCTGCGCGAAGTGCCGCCCGTGTTGTGCTTCGACGAAGTGGATCTCTTGCGGCCCGCCGAAGTGGAGGCGCATGCGCGTTTCGCAGCGTTTTTGGAAACGCTGCGCGGCGCGCACGCCTGTCCCTGCCTGTTCATCGGCCAGCGCCCATTGATTGAAGTCGATGAACAGGTCACGCTCGACGGCCTGACTGCGACCGATCTCGCGCAATGGTTGGATGGGGCGCGCAGCCCGCTCACGCCCGCCGATCTCGATCAACTCGCGCAGCACACCAACGGCAATCCACGCCTGATCGATTTATTCGTCAGCCTCCAACGCGCAGGTGAACCGATCGAGCTGGTGGTGGCCCGCTTGGACGCCTCGCCCTCGATCGAGTCGTTGGTCAATCGACTCTGGCCGCATCTCGAGCAGGCTGAGCAACAACTGTTGTATGAACTGACGCCGTTTCGACGCCCGGCCCCGGCGGATGCGTGGCCGCCGGCGGTGTGCGCCCGATTGCTCGATCGGCGGCTGATCGAACGCAATCAACAAGGCGGTATTGCGCTGTCGCCGGCGCTGCGGGCCGTCCTGGCCGATCAACTGCCAGCCGAAGCGCGACGCGGCGTTCGTTTGCATGCGGCCAACATCCGCGCCGCGCGCGCCGAATACACCGCGGCGCTGTATCACTGTCTGCAAGCGGGCGAACCGCATCTGGCTGTGTGGCTGTGGCATCTGCACAGCCGTGAAGAAATTCAGCAGGGTCAGGGGCAGACGGCGCTCGCCCTGTTTGAGCAGCTTGATCCCGATTCGTTAGAGACCGCCGATCGAGACATTCTGGCCTTGACGCTGGCCGAACTGCGCAAACTCAACGGTGACGATCCGCGCCCCGGTTTGCGACAAACCGTCTGGCAATCCGCTGCATTGAAACTGTTGGGCCAACGTTTGGAAGGCGATGTGGCTGAACTCAAGGGCCAACTCGACGAGGCAGTGACGGCGTATCAGGCCGGATTGGAATCGACCGACAATCTGCTGGCGGAACGGGCGTTGTTCGACAAGAACCTCGCGTGGACGCACATCCGACAGGGTGGTGAGCACGGCCTGGAGATGGCGTGGCAGAAGGCCAGCCTGGCGCGCTTCGAGGCCGAGCGTTTGCAGGGTGACATCAAGTGGCGGCAGGGCGACTTTTTGCAGGCTGAGACATATTACACGCAAGCGCTGGCGTTGGCTGAAGCACTTGGCTATCTCGACGGGCAAGCCAAGACGCACAATCACCTGGCGACGCTGTATGCGCGGCAGAGCAAACTCGATGAAGCGAAACATCATCGCACCCACGCCATCACGCTCTTCGAGCAGATCGGCAATCAGGTTCATCTGGCGGGTGCGCGGCTCAACATGGCCTTCGATCACAACCTGATCGGCCAACGGCTCGCCATCCAGCCGCCCGCCGATGAAGCCCTGCGCCCCATCTTCGAGCAAGCGGTTGACACGGCCACGGCGGCTTTGAAGTTGTTCGAGACGCTGGGGCAAACACACGGCCAGATCATCGCGGCGCAGAATCTGGCGGAAGCCCATCTGTATTTGGACGAACTGGCATCAGCGGAGAAATATGCCCGACAGGTGATCGACGCCCAAATTGCCAGCATACTGTCCGATGGGCTACGCACGCTGGGCGAGGTACATCTCGCTCAAGGCAACCTGATTGACGCCGAGGCACGCATTCGTGAAGCTCTCGCCGCTGCGCAGTCGAACCACGATCACTACCTCGAAGCCTACGGTCAGCGGGCGCTGATGCGTTTACGCTTGATGCAGCATCAGATCGAAGAAGCCCGCAGCGCGCAAGAACAGGCCGAGGCGCTGTTTGAAAGTCTGGACTTGCCGCAGGAGATCGAGCGGACGCATTTGGCGTGGGGGAAATCAGCCAGTCAGTCAATCGGGCACGGGTCAACCGATTGACTAATTACCGATTACCAATCACCGCCTACCAATGTGGTTGACGCTGATCGGGTGACGGGGTACACTTGCCGCACCGATCGAGGCCCTCATCGCAAGGCGACCGTCGTGACCTACCCGCTCCAGGCTTTCGTCGATGATTACACCTGCTAGATCAAACCGTTGCGGCTGCTTTCATCGACAACCCGCAAGTCGGCCGCTTCCTGCGCGGCAAGTTCTTTGTGCCGGGTTCACGCTATGACTGGAACGGCGTGCTGCGCGCCGCCACAGGCGAAGAGCTCAAGCCGGAGTATTTCGCCAAACACTTATCGTAATGCGTAATCCGTACTGCGTAATGAATGCAACCTTTGCGTAGTACGCTTTACGGATTACGTGATGGGAGCGCTCATGGCCTATACCACTATCACTTTCGACCTTGCCGACGGCGTTGCCACCCTCACCTTCAATCGCCCCGAAGTGCGGAACGCCTTCAACGGCGCAATGGCCGACGAAGTGCAGGCGGCGCTGAAGCAGGCCGAACGCGATGACGCCGTGCGCTGCCTCGTGATCACCGGCGCGGGCGCGGGCTTTTGCGCCGGGCAGGACCTAGCGGCGCTGCGCGATCGGGCTGAAGCGCTCTCGTTTCGCGAGCACTTGTTGAAGACGTACAACCCCATCGTGCTAAAGTTGCGCACCATCGAGAAGCCCGTCATCGCCGCCATCAACGGCGCGGCGGCGGGGGCCGGGTGGGGCATCGCATTGGCGTGCGATATTCGTTACGCGGCAGACACGGCCAAGTTCCGCTTCGCGTTCACGGGTATCGGCCTTGCGCCCGATTCGGGTACGTCGTTCTTCTTGTCAAGGACATTGGGTTTAGGCAAAGCGCTTGAACTAGCCTACACCAACGATCTACTCGACGCGAATACTGCGCTGTCGCTGGGACTGGTCAACAAAGTCGTGCCCGTCGATCAGTTGATGCCGGCGACTATGGACTTAGCGCGCAAGCTGGCCCAATCGCCCACGCGCGGTCTGGGCTTAACCAAACGCGCCATGAATCACGCCCTCACCGTCGATCTGGCCGCAGCCCTTGATTATGAAGCGTATTTGCAGGACATCGCAGGCAGCACGGCCGATCATCGCGAAGGGGTACAGGCCTTCCTGGAAAAGCGCGCGCCGAAATTCATGGGGCGGTAGGCGAGGGTACAATGGTTGAACTGACAGATCTTCAAAAGGAAATCTATGACAACAAAGTGGCGAAAGGGTTCAACGTCACTGATGTCAATCTTGAGTTTTGCTATCTCTACGGTGAATTAGCTGAAGCTTTTGATGCCTATCGGAAGAAGTTGCCGAACCTGGGTGAAGAGTTGGCTGATGTCGCGATCTATCTTTTGGGCTTGGCAGAAATCCTGAAGATCGATCTCGCGCAAGAGATTAGGCAAAAAGTGGTGAAGAACGCCCAGCGTGAATATCAACCGATCAACGGTATAAATGTTCGTACCAAGGAGGCATAGGATTATTCATGGAAACCACCTGGCGTCCGGTGTTACTTGCCGAAACAGAAGAACCCTACTGGAAGCCGTTGCAGCAATTTGTGCGCGACGAGCGCAGTAAGTACAAAGTCTTTCCGCCAGACAAAGAGGTCTTCGCCGCGCTGCACCTGACGCCGTATGAAAAGGTCAGCGTGTTGATTCTGGGTCAGGACCCGTATCATGGCGACGGGCAAGCCCACGGCCTGTGCTTTTCGGTGCGGCCCGACGTCGCCATTCCGCCGTCGCTGGTGAACATCTATAAAGAACTGCACGACGATCTGGGCTGCACCATTCCCAATCACGGCAACCTTACGGCCTGGGCTGGACAAGGCGTTTTGCTGCTGAATGCCGTCCTGACGGTGCGCGCGCATCAAGCGAATTCACACGCGGGCAAGGGCTGGGAAAACTTCACCGATGCCATCATCCGCGCGGCCAGCGCCAAGCCCGATCGTGTCGTCTTCGTCCTGTGGGGGGCCTACGCGCGCAAGAAGAAGCCGCTGATCGATCTGACGCGGCACGTGGTCGTCGAATCGGCGCATCCGTCGCCGCTGTCGGCCAGCAACGGTTTCTTTGGCAGCCAGCCGTTCTCCAAAATCAATGCGGCGCTGCGTGAAGCGGGTAAGCCGGAGATCGACTGGCAAATCCCGGACCTCTAATTCACAATTCACAATGCACAGTGCATAATGAAAGCCACTGCAATCCAGCCGGCTGATTGAGCATTATGCATTAAGAATTGTGCACTATGCATTTGCCGGAGGCCTTGTGGACATCATCGGCATTATCGGCGCGGGCACGATGGGGGCAGGCATCGCGCAGGTGGCCGCCAGCCACGGCCACAACGTGGTACTCTACGATGTGCAAGCTGCCTTCGCGCAGCGCGGCCTCGAGCGGATCATGCAGTCGTTGGAGCGGGCCGTTCAGAAGCAGAAGATCGATCGGGCGGCACAAGAAGCCACCCTGGCGCATTTGTGGACGACGACTGATCTGAGCGACATGTCCACCGCTACGATCGTGATCGAGGCCGTGCCCGAGGACCTGGCCTTAAAACGCGATCTGTTTCGCGCGCTCGATCATCTATGCTGCGAAGAGACTATTTTGTGCAGCAACACGTCGTCGCTGTCGATTGCGGCGTTGGGCGGCGCGACTCAGCGGGCTGACCGGGTGGCGGGGCTGCACTTCTTCAATCCCGCGCCCGTCATGCCGCTGATTGAAGTGGTGCGCGGTGATCTGACTTCCGATAAGACGATTGGCCGCCTGATCGATCTGGCGCGGCGCTGGGGCAAGACGCCGGTGGTCGTGAAAGACACGCCGGGCTTTATCGTCAATCGCGTGGCGCGGCCGTTCTACGGCGAAGCGCTGCGGCTGCTCGATCAGCAAGTGGCGGACGTCGAAACGATCGATCGCATCGCGCGCGCGGCCGGTTTCAAGATGGGGCCGTTTGAGCTGCTGGATCTGATCGGGTTGGATGTGAATCTCGCCGTGACGCAATCGATCTATCAGGCCTACTTTCACGAGCCACGCTTTCGACCGGTTCCCAGTCAGCAGCGGCGAGTGGATGCGAATCGGCTGGGCCGCAAGACGGGCCGCGGTTTCTACGAATATTCCACAGAACCCTAACCTCAATTTCACCTGCGGGTCTTGACCGCGCCCGATTTTGGGCCGTATAATAAATGGGCAAAACGCAAACCGGTTTGTGAAGAGTGCCCGTATCCGCCCTAAGCATGACTGGTCACGCCCCATCGGTTACTCGATTCTTTACAGGACTTTGACGCCATAAGTTTGATCACCGGCCGGTGACCAAACTTATGGCGTTTTTTGTTCAAAGGAGGTGGTCGCGCCGCACTTGTCTGGCAGTTCGATCCAACGCTGACCGTTTCGAAACGATGATGGCCCCTTACAACCTCTGGAGGAAGCGAAACATGCGTAGCAATCGACTGTTGAATGGCTTGATGATCATCGCACTGCTGCTGGGCGTCCTGCCCACGGGCAGTGTCCTGGCGGGAACGCAGCCCGTCGCGCGTCTACCTCAGGCCGGCACCCCGACCAGTGTCACAATTGCGGGCAGCCTGCAAAGCGAACTCGGGTGCGCCGGTGATTGGGATCCGGCCTGTGCTGCCGCCCATTTGAGTTACGATGCCGGCGACGATACCTGGCAGGGAACATGGACCGTCCCGGCGGGCGGTTATGAATACAAGGCGGCACTTAACGATAGTTGGACTGAAAACTATGGTTTGCATGCCGCGCCGGGCGGCGCTAACATCCCGCTTAACCTCGGCGCGAATACGGCGGTCAAGTTTTACTACGATCACAAGTCTCACTGGATAACCGACAATCAAAACTCCGTCATCGCCGTGGCACCCGGCAGCTTCCAATCGGAGCTTGGCTGTGCCGGCGATTGGGATCCGAGTTGTCTGCGATCGTGGCTGCAGGATGTCGATGGAGATGGCCTCTATACGTTCGAGACCACGGCGCTACCGGCGGGAAACTATGAAGGCAAAGTGGCGCTCAACGAAAGTTGGGACGTGAACTACGGGCAAGGTGGCGTGCCCGGCGGAGCCAATCTGGCGTTCACGGTGCCGGTCAACAACGCGAAAGTGTCTTTCCGCTACGATTCCGTGTCGCATGTGTTGACGATCCTGGCCGGACACGCCCCCGACAACAATGTGGAGTGGGATGGCTTGCGCCACGATTCGCGCGACACGCTGTATCGGACGCCGGGCGGCGCCGTGCCGGCGGGTACACCGGTCACGCTGCGCTTCCGCACTTTCCACAACGACGTGACCTCGGTCAAAGCCCGTGTGTATGACCTCGATGCGGGCGGCCAGCAGATTCTGCCGATGGCGCCGGCCGCCACCGACGTGGCATGCTATCAACCCGGCCTGGAAACGGAGACGTGCGACTTCTGGTCCGTTACCCTGAACTACGCGTCGCCGGATAACCTCTGGTATCGGTTCATCGTGGCCGATGGCACGCAGACCGCTTACTATGCCGATAATACGGCGGCGCTCGATGGCGGACTGGGCGCACCCGGCAACGATCCGATCGACAACAGCTACGCGCTGATGATCTACGATCCGGCGTTCACGGCGCCCGATTGGGCCAGCCGGGCCGTGATCTATCAGATCTTTCCCGATCGGTTTAACAACGGCACGCCGAAGAATGATCCGAAGACAGGCGATGTGCGCTACGATGATCCAATGATCAAATTACCCTGGGGGACTTTGCCCGAAGGGTTCTGCCGCAACTATGCCGACGGTGCTACCAACTGCCCGTGGCGCTTCGACCCCAATCCGCCCGCCTCAAGTCCGGATAAAGAACAACCCCGCGGACGAGACTATATGGGCGGCGATCTGTTGGGCGTGACGGAAAAACTACTCTATCTCAAGAGCCTGGGTGTCACGGCGATCTACTTCAATCCGATCTTCTGGGCGAAGTCCAACCATCGCTATGACACCGCCGATTACTTCAAAATCGATCCGGCGCTGGGCACGCTCAAGGATTTTCAGCTGCTGACGAAAGCGGCTAAAGTCTTGGGCATCCGCGTCATCCTCGATGGCGTGTTCAACCATATGTCATCAGACAGCCCGTTCTTCGATCGGTATCACCACTCCTCAACTGTTGGCGCGTGTGAAGACGTTAATTCGGACTACCGGGCCTGGTTTGTCTTCCGTGAGGTCGCGGCGGGCACAGGCACTTGCGCCGGCAGCGCCGGGCCGAACTCGGCGGCCTACGAGGGTTGGTTTGGTTTCGACAGTATTCCGGTGCTGAACAAGAGCAATCCGCAGGTGCAAGCCTATTTCCTCACCGATCCCAACAGCGTCTCGCGTTACTGGCTTAACCTGGGGGCAGCCTCCTGGCGCATGGACGTGATGGGCGATGCCTCGTTCCCCGCCGGTTACTGGGAAACATTCCGCCAGATCGTGAAGGGGACCAGGAGCGATGCGCTGATCATCAGCGAGACCTGGCAGAAGGACAGCACGCTGCTGCGCATGCTGCGCGGCGACCGCGCCGACACGACGATGAACTATCGCTTGCGCGATGCCGTGATCGGTCTGTTGACGCCCGGCGGCTTCGATTCGAAGGGTTTTGCGGATAGTGGCCGTTCGATCGCACCTTCGGAGTTTGCGGCGCGTATCCTGTCGATCCGCGAAGATTATCCTGATGCCGCTTACTACTCGCTCATGAATCTGCTCGACAGTCACGATACGGAGCGCTTGCTCTGGACGTTGACGCCGGGCACTGAGACGACGGCGGATAAGGAGCAAAACGCCGCCAATGTGGCCGACGGCCAGCGGCGCGTCGAACTGGCGTCGTTGATTCAGTTCACGCTGCCGGGCGCACCGACGGTCTACTATGGCGACGAAGTGGGCTTGACGGGTGATGATGATCCCGACGACCGGCGCACGTTCCCTTGGAGCGAGGCCAGTTGGAAGAGCAACAATGCGTTGTTGCAGCACTATCGCACAGTATCGGCCCTGCGCCACACCATCCCGTCACTGACCGGCGGTGATCTCCGTATGCTGGTCGCCGACGATGTGACGAACCTCATCGCCTACGGTCGCAAGACGGATAAACAAGCGTCGGTGGTGGTAATCAACCGGGGCACCACCACTCGCACGGTCGATATTCCAGTCGCTGGCTATCTGCCGGACGGCGTCAAACTGCTCTCGACTTACGCAGTGGGCAAGAATGACTTTGCGGTTGCCACGGTCACCGGCGGCATTCTGAGCGTTACCGTCGAACCGCTGGGCGCACGCCTGTTGGTCAGCGGCCGCGTTGATCTTGCGCCGCCCGCTGCGCCGACCGGCTTGCAGGTGACCAACGAGGGCAACGCGCAGATCAGCCTCGCGTGGACTAGCACGGTTGGTGCTGCCAGCTACAACGTCTATCGCAGCCCGGTGAGCGGCGGCGGTTGGATCAAGGTGAATAGTGCGCCTGTGCCGGGCACGGCCTTCACCGATACCGGCCTGCGCAATGCGCGCCTGTTCTACTACGTCGTGCGCGCGCTTGACGCCGTTGGCAACGAGAGTGCCGCGTCGAATGAAGTCAATGCGTTGCCGCACCTCGTCATCGGCTGGGCGAATCTCCAGTGGCCGCCGACGATGAATCACACCATCAGTGCCATCGCGCGCACGGACAATGCTTACGGTCAGGTGTGGATCGACGGCGCGACGAATCAGCCGGGCGCAACGGATAGTTTGCGCGCGGAGCTCGGCTTCGGCCCCACGGGCAGCAATCCGGCGAACAATCCGCAGTGGACGTGGGTCACTGCCGCGTTCAATGTCGATGCCGGTAACAACGACGAATTCGTCGCCAGCCTGCTGCCCGATGTGATCGGTTCGTTCGATTACGTGTATCGCTACACGACTACAAATGGTCGCGACTGGCTGTACGCGGATCTCAACGGCCCGATCGCGAGCGGCGCGAATCCGCCGAATCCTGGCAAGTTAACGGTGAACGTCAGCGCCGATACCACGCCGCCTGCTATTCCGACTGGACTGCAGGTTGTCGCGGCATCGCCGGCCGGTATCGAACTTGCGTGGGATGCGATCCTGGGTGATCCCACACTCTATGGTTATGAAGTCCTGCGCAGTGACACCGCGGGTGGGCCGTACACGCCGATCGCGCTCGTAACCGTCGCGGCGGGCTACACCGATGCGAACGTGGTTGAGAACGCCACCTACTACTACGTGGTGCGCGCGGTCGATACGTCGTTCAATCGATCGGCGAATACCGCGGAAGTAGCCGCGACGGCGACCCTGCGCACCGTCTCGCTCGTCTTCAATGTGACCGTACCGGCGACGACGGACGCCACCGGGCGATCCGTTAACATCGCCGGCTTCCTCGATCGATTGGATGGCGGCTGGCCGCAGTGGAATCCGGGCGGTGCCGCGTTAACGCGCACGGACGCCACGCACTGGACCATCACGTTTACGGGCAAAGAGACGACCCAGATCGAGTACAAGTATACGCTCGGTGACTGGGATCACGTCGAGAAAGATAATACCTGCGGCGAGATCGCAAATCGTCAGCTCACGTTGAGCTTTGGCAGCACCGGCGTGCAGACAATCAACGACATCGTGCCAAACTGGCGCAATGTCGCGCCGTGCGGCAACTGATGGAGTGAAGCCGCGCGCGTAATCCGCCACCCCGATCGGTTGATCCAGCCGATCGGGGTGGTTGTATGTTGCCGAAATCGCTCGCTATGATAGAATACGCGCCGCCGGATCAAAAGACCTGTCAGGTTTTCAAAACCTGACAGGTCTGGTTAAGCCATCATCATTTTTTCCTCTGGAGAACATCACATGAAAATCTATCTGACTGTAGGCCGCGGCGACGGCCCCACGCCGCTGGCGGCCTTTGACAACGCGATGTATGACGCGCGCGTGGGCAACTATAACTTGATCCATCTTTCATCGGTGATTCCACCGTACAGCACCATCGAGCACGCGCCGTTTGTGGGCGAACCCAAGGACTACGGCGATCGCCTGTACGTGGTGCTGGCCAGCCAGACCGAAACGGTGCCGGGCAAGTGGGCGTGGGCCGGCCTGAGCTGGACGCAAGAGCCTAATACGCTGCGCGGCTTGTTCGTCGAGCAGCACGGTTCATCGGAAGAAGAGGTACGCCACAATCTGGACGCCACGATCAAGTCGTTGATGGCCCGCCGCCCCTACGAATACGGCGCGATCAACATGGAAGTGGCCGGCGTAGAATGCAAGGGCGAGCCGGTGTGCGTGATGGTGGTGGCCGCATACAAGTCGCTGGGCTGGCATTAAGGTGTACGTGCTACAATCGCATATAGACACCTGCATGATTCAAGGGGGGACATGGCCGCTAATCGACCAACCAGGCGCCCGACGAAGAAAGCCCTCGCCAGCGACGGGCTGAAACGCAAAGCCATCAAAGACAGCCGCAGCATCTATCGTACGCGGTCCGGTCTGACGCCCGACGCGCAGGTTGATTTGCCGCGGCTTGTCAGTGAAATGGCAGAGATCAGCCAGCGGCTACTGGCCGTGGAAACGCAACTCAGCCAATTACGTGCAGGCCAATTACCTTCCACCACGGATGTGGCGTGGCTGAAGGCCGCCGAACCCGCGTTTGCGTTCTGGGATAACCCGGAGGACGCAATCTATGACACGCTATAAACGGGGCGAAGTGGTGCTGGTATCTTTTCCGTTCACCGACTTGAGCGGTGCTAAACAGCGCCCGGCGTTAGTTGTGTCGGCAGACTGGTTTAATCGCGCCAACGCTGACTGCGTGCTAGTGGCCATCACCTCCAATGTTCCGGCCCGGTTGAAACGCAGTGAACTGTTGCTATTGGCCTCCGATCTGATAAGTGCCGGCTTGCCCAAAGCATCCATCATCAGGGCCGGGAAAATCTTCACGCTCCAACAAAGTTTGATTCGTAAGCCGCTGGGCAAACTATCGGCCGGTACTTTGGCCAGTGTATTGGCTGCTATGCAAGACGTGCTGAGCTAAGCCGTGTCAGCCGTACACCCACCCATGTCACCTCGGTTCGCCATCTCGAAAATCCTCATTGCCGGCGAAGCGCCGCTGGTTGAAGAACTGGCGGCCTTGTGCATCGACGCCGGTCACGAAGTCGCCGTGTTTCTGATCGAGGATCTGATCGACGCTAACGGCCTGGCTCGTTTAGCAGATGATGCCACAGCAAGCAACCTCGCGATTGAAGCCATCGTCGAATCGATCGAGACGAAGCGCGCGGTGGTGGGCGTACTCGATCGATCACTGCCGCCCGATCGGCTGATCGTGGCCGCGGCGCTGTCCGTGACGGCGACGCAGATCGCAGCCTGGACTTCGCAGCCCGATCTGGTCGTCGGCTTTGGGGCGCTGTCACCGTTGAAAAAGGGCAACCTGATCGAGTTAGCCGCTGCCCTTCAAACCGATTCAGCCTCATTGGGCAAAGCACAGCAGTTCTTTACGCGGCTCGGATTGGAAACGGCGATCGTGCAAGATAGCGTGGGGTTGGTGCTGCCGCGCATCATCTGCAGCTTGGTCAACGAAGCGGCCTATGCGCTGATGGAGGGCGTCGCGCAGCCGCGCGACATCGACACGGCGATGAAGCTGGGCACCAACTATCCGCACGGGCCGCTGGAGTGGGGTGATGCGATCGGGCTGGACATCGTGCTGGCGGTGCTGCGCGGCCTGTTCGACGAATACGGCGATGATCACTATCGGCCCGCGCCGCTGTTGAAGCAGTTGGTACGTGCGGGCCGATTGGGGCAGAAGACGGGTCGGGGATTTTATGAACACCCGTGATCGGTCGATCGGTAACTGGTAACTGGTTAATCGGTAACTGGTGATCGGTTAATCAGTAACTGGTGATCACTCGACCAGTTGACCGATTGACCGATTGACCGATTACTGATTGACCAGTTGACTAATCCACCAACACGCCCGCTTCCGCTAAGATCGAAACTAACTTTGGCCAGTCCTTCTCATTGATGCGCGCAGCCGTCGGGCCGAGCGGCTCGATCGAGATGTTGCGCGTCTTCGGCGATTCCTGCAAACGCTTTAGAATCGCGGCGTCCTTCACGCGCACGATGATGGCGCGTTCCACTTTCACTTCCGTCCCCTTGCCCGCCCAGCGTTGAATGGCTTTCGCTAATGACGGCGGCACGCCTTGCCCCTGCGCGCGCGTCAGAAAATCCACCACTTTCGGTGCGTCAATCTTCTGTGAAGCCGCGCGCGCCAGCGACGACGGTGTGAGCCGGAAGCGATAGTCCTCGCCATCCAGGCCGATTAAATCCGCCACCCGCGCCAACTGAAAACGATCATACCGGCGGGATGCAGCCACCTCGATCACGGCATCGGCACGCACGACAAAATGCTGCGCGGGCTTAATCAGCGGTTGATCGACATCGAAGCCGAGCCAGGCTGCACCCAGTGGGGTCAGTCGGAAGGCCGACGGTTGAGCGATCTCGGCCATGTCGATCGCGCCCAGCCAGAACAGCGGGCCGGCGATGATCGATCGGATGAGCGCGCCTTCCACTCGCGCCCACACGTTGATGCCCCGCAAGTATTCGCCGCTGGCTGTATCTCGAATGTAGTCCGTATCGAAATCAGTTCGCAAGAAGTCCGGCGTCTGTGATTTTAGCCGCTGCATCAGCACGTCCAGCGTGTGCCACGCATTGGGCACGGCGGCGCGCAGACCGTCCAACACGGCGGCGCGAATCGCCACGGCGTCTGTGTTGATGGAGACGGCGCGTTCGACTTGAAGTGATGTGATGTGTTGCAGATCGGGCCAGCTGGCGTCATTGCGCCTCGTTTCGAACAACTGTCGCAACTGATCAGAGCCGGCGGCTTTCAGCCAATCGGTACTGGGTTTGGCATCAGGCCGCAGGCGCTGCCCGACGATTTTGATCAGGCGGGCGCGTTCGGCCAGGTGCAGCGCAAAGTCGAAGCGCGCCGTGTTGGTGTCATGCAGGTGCGGTGTCAACGCAGTGCGCAGGGTCACCGAGGTCAATCGGCCCTGCACCCGTGCGAAGTTGTTATGCAGGTAGCTGAGCAGCGTACAAAGATCATCGATCAAAGTTTCGCCGCGTGACTGGATTTGATCGGGTGTCGGCGCGACCGGCAGCGGCTCCACCTGTGTCGCGGAGATTTTCAACAGAGGCAGCAGCGGCGTCAATTCATTCGGTGCGATGAAGACTTCGCGCATCGCGCCGTTGGGCAGCTGTTCGAAGCCGCGATACAGCCAGCCCAGATACCACAGACTTTCGGCGGCGTTGGCAGGCGTGCGCCACGGCTGCTCACGTTCCAGGCGGGCCGGGCCAAACAGGCGAATCGCGCCGAAGCGTTGCGTGAAGTTGGGGACGGGCAGCGTGCCGCCTGCGCTGAGCAGGGCGCGCAGCGCGTCGCGTTCGGGCGCCGCCAGTTGTTCGAGCCGCTGACTCGATCGGGTTGGATCATCGAGCGCGGTTTCGAGTTGCGCGATCAGATCGCGCGGTTTCAGGCCGGTGGGGTCGATCGACCAGCGTGAGGCGATCACGCGGAGCAGCGTGGGATCAACATCGAGCAGGCATTGTCGCAGCGTGCGCATGTAAAAATTATAAATGACAAATGACAAATGACAAAGGACGAACGCTGACTGGCAACGTTCGTCCTTGATGAACTTGACTGGTTGGAATTGAGGCTACTGCGCGGCCGACTGCTTCGCCCGCATGGCGCGAAGTTCTTCGGCGTGCTCGACGCCTTCGTGATGGATCATGATGTTGACGAGTTTAGCGACGGTGCTGACGCGCCCCCACGGATGTAAAAGCGGCGCGGCCATCTGTTCTGGCGACAAAGCGCGAATGGCGGCCTTGAGTTCCTCGCGCGCCAGTTCCCATTCTTTGACGATGTGATCCAGATCGAGCGTTTCGCGCGTGGCGACCGACTCGGCGTTGTACGCGTCGATGCCGGCTGACACCGGCGTGGCCGGCGTGTCGCCGCGAGCGTGCGCGCGCAGCGTGGTCGCGGTCACGTCATCCCAGCCGGTCAGGTGGGCCAGAAACTGGCGCAGCG
>JACRBO010000823.1 GCA_016219235.1 Chloroflexota bacterium | reverse complement strand
GCCGAAGAACAAGAACTGCACGCCCAGAATGACCAGCATCACCCCCAGCCACAGAATGGGGCGATTGCTCAACAGCGCACCCTCGAAGATTTTAAGGAGGGCCAGATAGGCCAGAATCAGCCCGCCGAAACCGCTGGTGATGACGCCCACGCTGCCGAATAAGCGCATGGGCTTGCTTTGAAAACCGAGCAGAAAAGTCAAGGTAAACAGATCGAGAAAGACGCGAAAGGTGCGCGAGAACCCGACATGGCTCTTGCCGAATTTGCGTGCCCGATCTTTCACCGGCACTTCGGCCACTGTGACGCCCATCCATGAGGCAAAGGCCGGGATGAAGCGATGCATGTCGCCGTACAACTTGACTGTTTTGATCACGCGCCAATCGTAGGCTTTGAGCGAGCAGCCGGAATCGTGCAGATAGATGCCGGTGCTGCGGCCGATGATGCGATTCGCTACGGCCGATGGCACGCGGCGCGTCAACAACGGTTCTTTGCGCGCCTGCCGCCAGCCCGACACGATGTCGTAGCCTTCGGCCAGTTTGGTGAGCAACACTGGAATGTCGGCGGGATCGTTTTGGCCGTCGGCATCGATGGTGATCACGGTCGCACCGCGGGCCTGCTCGAAGCCGGCCGCAAAGGCCGCCGTCTGACCGAAGTTGCGGCGCAGACCCACCACCACCACGTGTGGATCGGCGGCGCAGATCTGCTTCAGGACCTGCACGCTATGGTCGCGGCTGCCATCGTCGACCGCGATGATCTCATAGGCTTGGCCGAGTGCTTGTAAGACAGCCGTCAGTTCAGCATACAGGCCGGGCAGCGATTCTGCTTCGTTGTGAATCGGGATAACAATTGATATGTCGAGCGTGGGTGTGTCCATCAAACCAGCCGCAAACTAGGTTGGGCGTCTGCCCATAAAATCGACCCGACTAGCGGTCGGGTCAGTGACGCCGATTATATCATGCCTGACTCGAACAGGTGATCACTGTGAAGGGGTGACAAAAGACAGTGGACAGCCTACGGCTAGCTTGTTGTATAATCGGACTACTCTCTCAAGGATGGCTCCCTCTTTCATGCCCTTGAACTGTTAATCAGATTTGACCTCGGCTTAAACACGAATTGAACTCCAATGTGTCTTCTCCTGATCGGTCGATGACTGAGCGGCTATGTGCCGCGCCAGCTGATTTCATTATCCACTCCAAGGAGGCAGTTGCATGAAGCGAAAATTTGCATTGACGGCTAGCGTGTTGGCGGCCCTGTTGATTGTGGGCACAGTGCTGATATTGACTTCGCTGCCAACACAGGCGGCGAGCATCAGCAACAAGGATATGGACCGTGCAGTCCTGTCGGCTCCCTCAGACAATACGTATCAATCACTGCCCTTCTCTCAGAATTGGTCAATCACTACCGCAATTTCGGTAAACGACAATTGGTCAGGCGTGTCGGGTATCATCGGCTATCTGGGTGACTACACTACGTCCAGTCCCACAGGTGTTGATCCTCAAACACTTATCAGTGATACGGTTGGCAGCTCCATCGATGTGATTGCCAATCAAAGCACCCCCAACACGAATACAGCCGGGGGTGTGGGAGAATTCGACGGCATTGCCGACCCCGTCGTGGCCTTGCAGGGCTCCGGCACGGCTGATGCACCGCATATCGTCCTCTATATCAACACAACCGGCCTGGAAAACATCACCGTCTCATATAACGTGCGCGACATTGATGGGGCAGTAGACAATGCTGTGCAGCCAGTAGCACTGCATTATCGTGTTGGCTCAACGGGCAATTTTACCAATTTGCCTGGCGGCTATATTGCCGATGCGACTACCGGTCCCAGTCTCGCTACACTGGTCACGCCTGTCACGGTGACCCTGCCTGCCAATGCCGACAATCAGCCTCAGGTACAGCTGCGGATCATGACGACCAACGCAGCTGGTAGTGACGAATGGGTTGGCATTGATACCATTGCGGTTACGGGTATAACGTTGCCCCCCGAAGCCGACCTTGGCCTCAGCAAGGACGGCCCGGCCACGGCCTTAGCCAGTGAGACTATCACGTACACCATTAGCCTGTCCAACACGGGCACGGCGGAGGCGACCGGCACTCTCATCACCGACACCCTGCCGACCGAAGTCACCTTTGTCACCTACACCACGGCCCTGCCTGTCAACTCGTTCTCACAGAACGGTCAGGACTTGATCTGGGACCTGGGCGACGTGCCGACGACGACCGTCAATGCGGCCATTGGCGTGCAGGTGGTCATCTCGCCATTACCCAATGGTTCAGCGTTCACCAACACGGTCACAGCGGCCACGACCTACACAGAATCGAACCAGACTGACAATACCGACAGCGTAATGACCTTCATCGGCGCGCCCGATCTGGCCATCGTGAAGACCGGCCCGGACAACGTCAATGCGGGTGAGACCTTCACCTATACATTGGCCTATTCCAATGCCGGCTCGATCGAAGCGAACGATGTGGCGATTGTCGATCAACTCCCGGCGGGCGTAGCCTTTGTGACCGAGACGACGGCCAGTGCCGTCGTCGCCAACGGACAGCTCACATGGACGCTGGGCACGCTCGCTGCGAGTGCAGGCAGTTCGATCGAGGTGGTGGTGACCGCCGACCAGGCCGGTGAGTGGGTCAACACCGCCACTATCGGCGGCGGGCCGATCGATTCTGATTTGCTCAACAACACCGCCAGCGTCACGACGACGGTCCTGGGCGCGGACCCCTTCGTGTTGAAGTCAGGCCCGGCGGCCGCGTTCATCGATCGGCAAGTGCTGTACACGCTGACGTATGGCAATCACGGCAACATCACGGCCACCGCCACAGTGACCGATCAACTGCCGGCCGGTTTCAGTGTGGCCGATATTGCCACCGATAACAGCAACCTGCCGTTTGTAGACGGCGGCGCCACACGCGCATGGACGGTGGACATTGCGCCAAATAGCGCGGTCAGCTTTACTCTGGCGCTGACCGTGCCGACTGCGATTGCGCCGACGACGCTCATTACCAATGGATTGACCATCAGCGCGATCGAGGCAGGTGATGATCCACTCGATAATGCCGCTTCGGCCACCAGTACCGTTTACGAAATCGTATCCATCGCTACAGCCCGCGCCGGGGCGGTGGGCGAGGTTTTTGGTGTGGAGGGCAGCGTCACTTACGTGCCCGGCACATACAACGCCTCAGGTTGGGGGCTGCAAGATGGTAGCGGCGGCATCGCCGTCTTCTACACGCCGGCGCCGTCGGTACATCTGGGCGATCGGGTGCAATTGGTTGCCACGCGCAATGCCAGCGGCTCAGAGAAACAACTGTCTTCGCCAATGTATTACTTTGCCAATCTGGAACCTGACTCACCCGTGATCCCAGGCCCGTTTACCACCGGAAACGCTGCGACTGGCGCAGCCGAGGGCTGGCTGGCCGTGATCAGCGGCACGGTCTCGAACCTGAGCACGTGCACCAACAGCACCTTTAACGTCGATGACGGTACGGGGCCGGCTACGGTGTACGTTGATATCGATACGGCGCTCAACCTCTGCAACCTGGGTATCGCCAATGGCGATGTCGTACGCTTCGCAGGCTTCGGCACGCTGTTTGGAACGCTATACGAAATCAAGCCGCGCCAGTTGTCTGATGTCGCCGAATACCCGCGCGTGCTCGATGTCGCTCCGTTGAACAATTCGACCGGGGTGACGATCACCACCCAGGTCACGGCTACCTTCAACTTGACGCTGACGAATGTTACCAGTGCGACGTTTACCGTGGCCGATTCAGCAGGCGCAGTCCCCGGCACAGTAGGCTACGATCCTGCCACCCGAACGGCTACGTTTACGCCGGACGAGGACCTGGCGCTGGGCACACGTTACACGGTCACGCTCAAATCGACGCTGGCGGCTGACAATGGCTTGACGCTTATGCCGGCTCAAGACTATGTGTGGAGCTTTGTGACCTATCAACCAACGCCGCAGTTGTCCTTTGCCAAGAGCTTCGTTGACAAACCGGCCGGTGAAATGCAGCTGGGCGAGGTGGTTACCTATACGCTGGGACTGAGTAACAGTGGCGATGGCGTGGCAACCGGGGTATTGATCACTGACGCGTTGCCCGTCGAAGTGACCTTCGGCGGCTTCGTGCAGCAGGGCGGCGCGGCCCACGCCGGCGGCACGGTCACGTGGAGCGGCTCGCTCAATGCGGGCATCACGGCCACCGTGATCTTTACCGCGACCGTCGGCGATCAGCGCGAGTACTACGGGCGCACCGTCACCAACATCGCGCAGTTCACCAGCGACAACGGCGGCGGCGACAGCGCCGAGGCGGAGTTCCAGATCGTGAAGCGCTACTTCCTCTTTGCGCCGATCGTAAGACGGTAATCCGGTAACACTAGACCTCCGAGGTCGCGCGACCTCGGAGGTCTTTGTGTCTTAAGTGAACGCACTTTCATTAAAACAAGGAAATCGATTAACTTGAAACGCCTCGCTGTGATGTTGATACTCTCGCTGTTGAGTTTACAGGCCCTCATTTCGTCGTTGAACCGTTCTGCTCGCGCTACACTGTTGGCCTCGACCACCGTGTTGATCGGCGAAGTCCAGACCGCTGGTAGCAGCGATCCCGATCTCGAATTCATCGAACTCTACAACGCCTCGATCGCGCCGCTCAGCCTCAACGGTTATTCCCTCGTCTATCGTTCGGCCTCTGGCACGAGCGATCTCACGGTCTACACTTTCAAGGTTACCGAGACGCTGCCGGCCAACGGCCACTTCTTGCTGGTTCACACGGGCAAGACGGTCGGCGTTGCGCCGGACGCGACGTTTGCGCAGCAGCTCAGCGGCAGCGGCGGCAGCCTTGCGATTAAATCAGGCAGCACCGTCATCGACAGTGTGGGTTGGGGCACGGCCAGCAACATCTACGTTGAAGCGACTGCGGCAGCGGCCCCGCCGGCCGGTCAAAGCATCGAGCGCCTGCCAGGTGGCGCGTTTGGCAATGGGCAGGATACCGACACCAACGCGAACGACTTTCAAGTCTTAGCTACGCCCACGCCGCAAAACACCGCAAGTCCAACGGGCAGCGCCGGCGGCTTCTCGATCGTCAAGACCGCGCCTGCCGGTGTGAGTGTGAGTCAGACCTTCACGTACACCCTCATCGCAACGAATCGCATTTCAGAGACGGCCCTGGCGGTGATCATCACCGATGCCGTGCCGCTGAGCGCGACCATCGCCAACGTCTCGGATGGCGGCGTAGTGCTGGGCAACAACGTCGTGAGTTGGACGATCGGCAGCATGTTGAACAACGAATCCATCACCCGCACGATCGTCGTTACCGCGCCTACCGCGGCCGCGACCTTGATCAACAGCGACTACGGTGTGTGGGCGGGCAACTATCTCACGCGCACCATAGGCAACGCCGTCACCACCAACGTCACCGCTTCCGGCTCAGACTGCAGCGGCGCGTATACGCCCATCTTTGCTGTCCAGGGCAGCGGCCTCAGCAGCCCACTGGTCGGGCAGTCCGTCACGATCGAAGGCGTGGTTGTGGGCGATTTTCAAGCCGCCTCGCAGCAAAGCGGCTTCTATCTGCAAGACCCGCTTGGCGACGGCAACCTTGCTACGTCGGACGGCGTCTACGCGCCCGGCAGCCTCGATGTCGCGGCCGGCGATGTGGTGCGCATCACGGGCACGGTGGCTGAATTCAACGGCCTGACCGAGATCAGCCCGGTAACTAACGTGCAGCTGTGCAGCAGCGGTCAGCCGCTCGCGCCCACCGTGCTCGATCTGCCCGTGGCCGCCACCAACGATCAAGAACGCTATGAAGGCATGTACGTCACCATCCCCGAAACGCTCACCGTCGATCAGAATTTTTTTCAGGGACGCTACGGGCAGGTGACGTTATCGGCCGATGGGCGCCTGTACAACCCCACCAACGGCAACGGCTTTGACGACACCGTCGAACTAAACGCACGCCGCATGTTGGTGCTGGATGACGGCTCGACGGCGCAAAACCCTGATCCCGTTCCTTACATCGGCGCGGACAACACCCTGCGTGCGGGCGACGTGATCACGAACTTGACCGGCGTGATCGACTACGGCGCGATCAACAGCAACAGCGCCATCCGGCACTATCGTTTACAACCGATCGGTCCGGTGGTGATTTCGCGCGTCAACTCTCGATCGGCTGCACCCGATCCCGTCGGCGGCTCGATCCGCGTGGCGAGTTTCAACGTGCTCAACTATTTCAACGGCGATGGCGCGGGCGGCGGTTTTCCCACCTCGCGCGGCGCGGACACGCTGGCCGAGTTCAATCGGCAGCGCACCAAGATCATCACCGCGATTGTGACGTTGGATGCCGATGTGGTCGGCCTGATGGAAATCGAGAACGACGGCGCGGGGTCGCTCAGCGCAATTCAAGATCTGGTCAACGGTCTCAACGCGGCGGCGGGCGCGGGCACGTATGCGTTTGTGACCGAACCCGCACCCGGTACGGATGAGATCAAAGTGGCGCTGATCTATCAACCGGCGCACGTGACGCCGCAAGGCGCGACCCTCAACCATCAGATCACTACCCACCCCGATTACGCCCCGCTGTTCGATCGGCCGCCGCTGGCCCAACACTTCCGCGCGCTCGACGGGCAAGAGTTCTTCGTCATCGTCAACCACTTCAAGTCGAAGGGCAGCTGTCCGTCGAGCGGCGTCGATCTGGACTTCGGGCAGGGCTGCTGGAACGTCAAGCGCACGGCGCAGGCCAACGGCCTGCTCGATTGGATCACGACTTTGCAAGTGACCGATCCCGACG
>JACRBO010000822.1 GCA_016219235.1 Chloroflexota bacterium | reverse complement strand
GCTAAGCGCGTGATGCGTGGTGCGTGGTTCGTGTTTGGCACGCAGCACGCATCACGTAACACGCGGCATGACTGACTCCATCAACTTATCCGGCCTGTTGCCGCGCCTGCGCGATCAGGCTCAATTTGCCGCACTCCGGCGCGACCTCGACGGCCCGCACGACGGTGTGTTGCAGGTGCCGTTGTTGCGCGCCGCGCGAGCGGCCATGCTGGCCGCGCTGATCCCGCTGCTCGATCGGCCCGTGATGCTGGTCGCCGCCCGACCCGATCGGGCGCAGGCGCTGCACGATTCGCTGAGGGCGTTTGGTCTTAACTCCGATCGGCTTTTCCGCTTCCCCGAACCGAGCGCCCTTTTCTACGAACACGCACCCTGGCCGCGTGAAGTGGCTGCCGAGCGACTAAATGTTCTTTCGCAGTTAGCCTCAATTGAACAATCAGCAATCAGCAATCAACAATCGGCAATCGTTGTTACTTCCGTCCGCGCCCTGATGTATCGCACGCTGCCGCCGCGCGCCTTCAAACTGGGCACGCGCACGCTGCGCCGCGGCCAGTCGATCAGCCTCGATCAACTGCTGGAAGTGTGGGTGGGCTTTGGCTATGAAAGCACCACGACCGTGCTGGCTCCCGGCGAATTCAGCCGACGGGGCGGCATCGTCGATGTGTTCCCCCCGGCTCTGCCGCGTCCGGTGCGCATCGAATTTTTCGGCGACGAGGTTGAATCGCTGCGCGCGTTTGATCCGGCCACACAACGATCACTCGACGCGCTCGATCAGATCAGCGTCACCCCGGCGGCTGAATGCCTCGCCAAGAACGGACCTGTCGCAGCGGAACAGATCAAGAGTTGGGACACGTCCAATCTACCCGACGATCAGGCTACGCAGTTTGAGAAAGATCGACTGGCCTTGATCGCGGGTGCGCCGTTTCGCGGCATCGAGTTTTATCTGCCGCTGTTGCACGGCGATGCCACTGCGCTGATCGACTACGTGCCGCGCAATGCGTTGATCGTGCTGGACGACGCGGAAGAGATCGAAGATGCGTGGAGCGAACTCGAGGAACAGGCGCTGGACTTGCGCCACTCCGCTGAAGACGCGGGCACGCTACCACCGAACTTTCCACTGCCGTATGTAACGTGGGATGAGTGGCACGAGAAGGTGTCGCACCGCAGCACATTGTCGCTAAGTGACTCCTCGCAAACGCTGGACGATCAAGCCCCGGCAGAACGCTTGCCCCTGTCGCCCGGCCCGCGCTTTGGCGGGCAACTGAAGACCTTCATCGAGCACCTGGCGCAACTGCGCGGCCTGAACGATGCGGCCATCGTGGTGAGCCGCCAAGCCAGCCGCCTGGCCGAATTGTGGGCCGAGCACGATCACTTGCGGCCGCCCACGCACAGCGTAATCGAGCCGCCGGAGCCGCGTGCGCTAATCTTTGTGCAGGGCCTGTTGGACGAAGGCTGGACACTGCGCGCCATCGCGCCGAGAGACGAGGAAGAGCGCCGCAGCGTGGGTCTATGGTCGCTGCACGTGCTGACCGACGCGGAGATATTCGGCTGGGCGCGGCCTCTGCCGCGTCGCCGGGGCAAGCCCAGAGCCATCACACCCGAACAGTTCTTCGCCGATTTGCAGCCCGGCGACACCGTGGTGCACGTCGATCACGGCATCGGCCTGTTTCAAGGCTTGATCAAACTCACGCTAGATGGCGTGGAGAACGAGTATTTGCAGCTGGCCTATGCGGGCGGTGACAAGCTGTACGTGCCCATCCATCAGGCCGATCGGTTGAGCAAATACATTGGGGCCGACGATCATTCGCCGGACATTCATCGATTGGGGACGGCCGATTGGTCACAGGTCCGATCGAAGGCGAAAGAGGCCGCGCTGGAAGTGGCGCGCGAATTGCTGGAACTGTATGCCTCGCGCGAACTCGCGCCCGGTTATGCATACAGTCCAGACTCGACGTGGCAGAACGAACTCGAAGCGTCGTTCGCGTACATCGAGACGGACGATCAACTGCGCGCCATCCGTGAAGTGAAGGGCGATATGGAGAAGGCGCGCCCGATGGATCGGCTGATCTGCGGCGACGTGGGTTACGGCAAGACCGAAGTCGCTTTGCGCGCAGCCTTCAAAGCGGTGCAGGACGGCAAGCAGGTGGCCGTCCTCGTGCCGACGACGGTGCTCGCGCAGCAGCACTTCGTGACGTTCTGCGAACGGCTCGAGACCTTCCCCGTGAAGGTGGAGATGCTCTCGCGTTTCGTAGCGCCCCCCGAGCAGAAGGGGATCGCCGCGCGCATCGCCGCGGGCGACGTGGACGTCGTCGTGGGCACGCACCGCGTCCTCCAGAGCGACGTGCGCTTCCGCGACCTCGGGCTGCTC
>JACRBO010000821.1 GCA_016219235.1 Chloroflexota bacterium | reverse complement strand
GCTTTGGCGCGCTCTTCGATGCTGGCCTGCCACGCCCGCGACACGCTGGCCTGTTGATCGATGCGCTGCTGCACCGAGTCGAGCAAATCGGGATCGTCGAGAATTTCCAGATGCGCGTCGAAGATGGCGGCTTCGCTGGCTGCCGTGACTTTCATCTGATCATGCAAGGCGGTCAGTTGCACCTTCGCTTGCTCAAGCGCGTCGTTGAGGCGCGCGCGTTCGTTGGCGGCGTTGGTAAACGTCTCATCGACAGTCAACACGGCGTGTTGCAGCAAATACGTTGGCCCAATGCCGATACCGGGCGCGGCCGGAATGCCTTTGATCAAGCCCGTGCCATCAGGATGTTCGGGTGCGGGTGTTGGCGCAACAGGCATCGGTGCAGGCGCAACTGGCTGCGGTGTGGCAGTCTCTTCACCGAGTCCGCTGTTGACCAGGTCTTCGATCACTTGCGCGGCAGTCTCTTCGTCTTCACCGTTGATCTCGAAGCGCACGGTGGTGCCGGGTTCGACGCCCAGCGTCAGAATCGAGACCATGCTTTTGGCGTTGGCTTTCTTTGCGCCGTTAAACACGACGATGTTGGAATTGTGTTTCTTGGCCGTATTCGCCAGAATTTTAGCCGGTCGGGCGTGCAGGCCGGTCGGGTTGTGAATCAACAGCGTAAGTTCTTTCATGATCGATCTCCCGTGAGAAACCTATCTCACGCAAAGCCGCAAAGGCGCAAAGATTTAGATGTCTTTGCCTCTTTGCGGCTTTGCGTGAGGTTCAGATCACACCCATAACGGTTTAACTTCGACCCGCTCGACCAGCGCGGACACGAGGGCATAATCGCCGACGGTGGTGCCGGCCAGGCTGGCCGCTGCTGAGCCGGAGGCGACACCCCAGCGTAAGGCTTCCGCGGCTGGAAGATTCCGGCTCAAACCCCACGTTAAACCCGCCACCGCGCAATCGCCCGCCCCGATCGGGTTGCGTTCTTCGATCCGGGGCGCGGCTGCGAACCACGCGCGTGCACCATCAAACAACAGCGCGCCGAGTTTGCCAAAGGACATGAAGACGTTTTGCGCGCCCAGCGCCACGATCGCCTTCACGGCTTCACGCGCGCCTTCGGGCGTAATCACGGCGATGCCGGTCAGTTCGGTGGCTTCGTCGGCATTGGGCTTGACCAGATAGGGCTTCGCTTCGCAGCCGTGCTTCAACGGTTCGCCGCTCGTATCGAGGAGCACGCGCGCTCCGGCGGCCTGCACCAGATCGATCATCTGCGCATAAAAGGTGGCGGACACGCCGCGCGGCAAGTTGCCGGACAGCACCCACCAATCATTCGGCTTCGCCAGGTCCTTGATCTTCGCCAACAACGCGGCCTGTTCACCCGGTGAAATCTCCGGGCCGGGTTCGTTGACTTTGAGATAACGCGATCGGTTGGCGGTGACGATGCTGATGTTGGTGCGCGTCTCGTCTTTGATCTCGACGGCATCCACTTCGATGCCCAGGCCCGGCAGACCTTCCACAAACCGATGGCCCGTCATGCCACCCAGAAAGCCCAACGCCGTGCTCGGCTGGCCCAGCGCGCACAAGGCCCGCGACACGTTGAAACCCTTGCCGCCGTAATCGATCCGCACTTCGGTGGCGCGCAGTACCGCATCGTATTGGATCGCCGGGACGGTGAGTTCCCGATCGAGCGCGGGGTTGAGCGTTACGGTATAAATCATGGCACTATCGTCCAGAATTTTTCGATCAGGCGGCGTTCGGCTTCGGCCGTCCACACGTCGCCGGGAGCCAGAGATTCGGCGATGTCAGGATACTTGTCCTTGAGTTCAGACAGGCCGATCAACGGTAGACCGCTCAACTGCGGGAAGATGACGATCTTGCCCGCGTAGCGGCCGGCCATCATCGCTGCCATACCGTCCGTCGCGGCCTCCAACCCACCGATCGCGGCCACCGATCGATTGGGCGACAGTTGATGCGCCAGCGCCTTGTCGATGACGAGCGCCTGATCGGACACGCGCGACCCCGACGTGCCAGTGTATTGCGCGTTGTGCAGATAGATCAGGTTCATATCCAGCGGGGCCAGCGTGCCATTGGGCACGCCTGCGAAGAAGACCAGCATGCCGTCGGGATTCATCAACGTCGCGGCTTCGGCCATCACCGAGGCAACCGGCACGGAGACGACTACGTCGTCCGCGCCCTGACCATCGGTGTGACGCAACACGAAATCGCGCAGCAGTTCTTTCGATTCAGTGGGATTGAAGAAGATCAGCTCTTTGCCATTGGCCGCGGCCAGCGGCGCAAAACTTTCGCGCAAGGCATCCAGTCGCACCGTATTCAAATCGGTGGCGATGATGCGGCGCGGCCCGTTGCCCAACTCGATGGCGCGCTGCACGTGCATCTGGCCCATCGGCCCGCCCGCGCCCACGAAGACGGCCACGCCGCCGGGCTGCAAATCGGCGCGATTGTGCGC
>JACRBO010000820.1 GCA_016219235.1 Chloroflexota bacterium | reverse complement strand
GGTAGGGACCGCGCTCTTCTCCATCGGGCTTTTCGGGTTGTTTCTCACTCTGGCGGATATGGATATAGCCTCTTTGCCCGAAAAACTGGCGACTCATTTCCCCAGAAAGAGCGTTTCAATCTACGTGGTGATCGTGGGCGTGATTCTTCTGTTCCAGTATCTGGCTGAGGTTCTTTCGGCCTATGCCACAGGCGGCCCGCCGGCGTCTTTGGATCATTACACGACACTTGAGTTGGCCTCCCTGGAATTGGGTATTATGATTCCCTTGCACCTGGTGGGAGGGGTATCCTTGTGGAGAAGAAAAGCATGGGGTTACATGATTAGCACCCTCCTGGCTTTCACCTCCGCGATGGTCTTTGTCGCCCTCAGCGTTTCATTGTTGCTGTTTTATTTTTCGTTTGGACGAGGCGACATGTTCGATATGGGGATTACGATTGCCATTACGGTGGTCGCAGCCGGATTTTCACTCGTCATATTCAAGCGCGTTAAGGATTGAGGAAAGTTCCCATGACTAACAATCGCTTGCTGTATCTTGCATCTTTCCTGACTGTGGCCTGGGGTGTAGCCCATCTTTTCCCCACGAAGAACGTCGTCAAAGGCTTCGGCGACATTTCGCTCGACAATCAGCGCGTCATCACCCTGGAGTGGATCAACGAAGGGGCCACGTTGATCTTCATCGGTGTGTTGACGTCTGCCGTCATGCTGGTCGATCCGGCCAGCCTGGTGGCTCGCACAGTGTACTGGCTGGCGATCGTCATGCTCAACGCCATGTCGGTAATCTCACTGTTCACCGGCTTCAAGGTGAACTTCCTGCCGTATCGCCTGTGCCCGATCATTTTTACCGGCTCATCGATCCTGATTCTGGTGGGGATGTCCGTGTAGGGGAAACAGGGCAACATGTATCTTAGCCATCCCGTATTTCAACTCATCAACATATGAAGCGAACCAAAGGCCGTGCCGCGTTCATTGCCTTCCTTTCGTCCATCACGGCCTAGCTCATTCTGCTGATCCCCGGCACGCTGAAACTGCGGCCACACTATCGCGCACGAACCTCGACGACATCCCGACTGGAGCGCAATGCGATCGAGGCAGACTGGGCGACGGTTGACATCAACCCCATGGTCGAGCATGTCGTCGCCATGCCGTGTGTGGCGGCTGAAGCGGCTGGCTTGCAGTTGAACAGTGAGGTGACCGCCCACTCAGTTTTGGTGCGCGCCCGCCCCGAACATCTCCTGCGGGCTTATCACGAATCTCATCAGTAACGCCATCAAATACACGCGCGCCGGCGCCGGCGCCGTCCTCACGTACACCGAAGCCGATCGTCTCTGCGTACAGCTCAGGGACACGGGCCTGGGCGTTGCGCCGGAGGATTTATCGCATCTGTTTGAGCGGTTCTACCGGAGCAAACAGGCGGCGCAGTCGAGTATTCCCGGTACCGGGCTGGGCTTATCGATCGTGAAGGAGATCGTCGAGGCGCACGGCGGAACGGTGGAAGTTGCGAGCGAGTTGGGTGTCGGCAGCATGTTCCGGCGGTGGCTGTCGGCAGTAGTGGGTGAGACGCGTGCTTGAAGTTGCGACAATCTCGCGGCGCGGATCGTGAAATCCGCGCCGCGTTGTATTTTCGAAATTAAGCCGCCCTGCCAAAACGCCAGTGGCCTTCCATACCGTAGGGTCGCGTGCACGAACAGAGGTCGTGATCGCCCCGGCCAGTACCCGCCGGGCACACACCAACATCGGCATTTCACCTGGCACGATCTGAAGCGGGCCACGGCCATGACTTCAGCCTGCCAGCGCCATGATCACCATATGTGCGTGGTGAATCAAATGCTCGGCGTGTATGGGATCGATGTGCTTGCCCGATTGATCTTCAACCTTCTCGACAAAGTCCTCCAGCTTGTCGATGGCATTGTCGATCTTGCCGCGATCGAGATTGGCCTGCGCTTTGTCGAGTTTCTTGAGCAGACTCCGCGCTACGCCGTCATTGTCAATGTGTCCCATGTCCCGCGCGTGCACGACACATTCGCGCAGCGACGCAATCGTCGTAGCGTCATGCGCGCAACCCATGTCCTCGTGCGCCAGCACCGGGCTGACCGTTAGCAAACTCAACACCATCACCATTACCACGAATAGCCACCGTTTCATGCGTGTTTCCTCCTCTGGAAAGTGTATTCTGTAGACAGACTCGATGTGCTGCCGTATCGACTTCGTTCGATAGCCTCACCCCCTTTCACGCATCAAGCCTGGCGTTCTTCAACAACACGGCATTGACCGCCACCAGGATCGACGAACCCGACATTGCCAGCGCACCGATGGCCGGCTGCAAGTACAGGCCAAACGATGGGTAAAACAAGCCCGCCGCGATCGGAATCGCCAGTCCGTTGTAACCCACCGCCCACGCCAGATTCTGCTTCATCTTGTTGACTGTGGCGCGGCCCAATCGCACGGCGCGCGCCACATCGATCGGATCGGAGCGCATCAGCACGACATCGGCGGTTTCGACGGCGACATCGGTTCCCGCGCCGATGGCGATCCCCAGATCAGCCTGTGCCAGAGCGGGTGCGTCATTGATGCCGTCGCCCACCATCGCCACCCGGTTGCCGTGTGCTTGCAGTTCTTTGACTTTGTCGGCCTTCTGGCCGGGCAGCACTTCCGCAAAGATCGTGTCGATGCCCAGATCGCGCGCGATGCGATCGGCGGTGGCGCGATTGTCGCCCGTCAACATTACGACTTCGATGCCCAGCGCGCGCAGTTGTCGCACCGCTTCACCCGATGTATCACGCGCCGCATCCGCTACCGCGATCAGGCCCGCGACCCGATTGTCGATCGCCACGTGAATGACCGTGCGGCCGCCGCTCGCCAGTTCGGCAGCCTGTGCCTCCAGCCCATCGAGCGCGATGTGGCGATCAGCGAGCAATTTGCGGTTGCCGATCAAGATCGTCTGACCGTCGATGTTCGCTGTAAGGCCATGACCGGGCACGGCTTCGAAGTGCTGGGCTTCGCTCAACGGCAACTGCTTCGCTTGCGCAGCTGTGACGATGGCCTGCGCCAGCGGATGTTCGCTCGATTTTTCGGCGGACGCGACGAGTCGCAACAACTGATCGGGATTGGCTACTACCCGATCGGCGATCGTGACCTCGACGACTTCAGGTTCGCCTTTCGTCAGTGTGCCGGTCTTGTCGAAGATCACGGCATTAATCTTCGCTGCCCCTTCGAGCGCGGCTGCATCCTTGAATAAGATGCCGTGCTGCGCACCGAGACCCGTGCCCACCATAATCGCCGTCGGCGTCGCCAGACCCAGCGCATCGGGACAAGTGATCACGACGACGGTGATGGCAAACGTCAGCGAGAAGATCAAGCGATCTTCACCCGGCGGCATGAACTGCGGCGCGAGGACGAAGTACCACAACAAGAACGTGCCCAACCCCGCGAACACGGCCACGAGCACCAGATAATGCGCGGCCCGATCGGCCAGGCGCTGCGCCGGGGCCTTGGAATTCTGCGCGGCCTGCACCAGTTTGACGATCTGCGCCAGTGCCGTATCCGCGCCGATCTTCGTCGCGCGGAACTTGAACGTGCCCGTTGTG
>JACRBO010000819.1 GCA_016219235.1 Chloroflexota bacterium | reverse complement strand
GGCCGCCAACCTCGATCGCGTTGCGGCGGCCTTTAAGTTGTATTTCTGTCTGTGCTGCATCTTCTTAAACGCTTCGCGGTTGCGATAGACGGTCACGACCGTCGTGGCCTGTTTGCCATCGAGCAAGACGGTCGTGCCTTCCAGCCGATCGAATTTGCCGTGGCCGGTCTCGTCCCGCGCCAGATCCTTTTTGCCCAGAAAGCAGCAGACCACGCCCGCCACGTGCACTTTCCGCCCGTGTCGCACCACATACGCCACTTCTTCCGGTGTCAGGTGCCGCTGCGCCATGCGGTTGGCGGCATGCCATGAGAACGACAGATCGATTTCTGTGTCTGGCAGGAGCGGTTGTGCCGGCATGTCATAACCCTCCGTACTGCGTGTCATTCCGAGCGTCGCGAGGAATCTGTTTGGCCGGGCCAGAGACCCCTCACTCGCCTTGCCCGCCGCTATGCGGCGGAGGCGCGCGGGGCGACGTTCGGGGTGACACTGCACACTCGGTGTCATTCCGAGAGTCGCGAGGAATCTGTCTGGCCGGGCCAGAGACCCCTCACTGCGTTCGGGGTGACACCACCTGTTATGCGGCCCGCAGCCTTATGCGGCCAACACCGTCACGCTGGCTCCGTTCATCAACTGCAGGGCATTCACAATGTCCGTCATCAGCTGGTCGGCCGTAAACATGCCCTTGTTAAAGGTCGCCACCGTCTTGCCCTGCAATCGCGCGCGATCTTCCGCGGTCAGTTCCTTCGCCGTCACGATGATGACGGGAATGTGCCGCGTCAGCGTGCTGCTCTTGATGTTGTCCAGCACCGCAAAACCGTCGATGTCGGGCATCATCAAATCTAGAATGATCAGATCGGGCTTGTCCGCCTGAACCGCCGCCAGCGCCTCCGCGCCGCCTGGCGCCGTGATCACTTCGTAATTCGGTTCGGCCTCCAGCAAGCGCTTCAACAGATTCAGCGCATCCGGCTCGTCATCCACCACCAGCACCCGGCGGACGGCGGTATTGCGGCGCACGCGTTCCAGCGCGCCCAGCAGTTCGCCTTCCGTGATCGGCTTCACCAGATAATCGGCCGCGCCTAGCGAGAAGCCCTTGCTCTTGTCGTGGATGATGCTGCACAGCACGATCGGGGTGTTGGAGATTTCGGGCGTCTTCTTCAAATCGGCCAGCACGTCCCAGCCATCCCGATTGGGCATCAGCACATCCAGGGTGATGGCAAACGGCAGCAAGCGCCGCGCTTCGTCCACCGCCTTGCTGGAATCGGTCAGCCCAATCACTTGATACCCCTGTTTTTCCAGATAACGCTTGTACAGCGTAATGACGCCCGGATCGTCGTCGATGCACATGACCAATTTCTTGCCTTCGCCGCGCGCTTCCAGATCGGTGGGCAGCGAGACGGTAGGTTCCGGTTCCTCGATCACCTGTTCACGCGGCAGCGTAAACGTGAAGGTCGAACCCACCCCGACCTGGGACTCGATCCAGATGCGGCCCTTGTGCATCTCGACAAACTTCTTGGTAATGGCCAAGCCCAGGCCGGTGCCGCCGTAGCGGCGGGTGGTGCTGGCGTCGGCCTGCGTAAACTCCTCGAAGATGTGTTCCAATTTGTCGGCCGCCACGCCGATGCCGGTATCGGTTACCGAGATGTGCACCTCTTTGGGGTAGGCTTTCACGCGCAGCGTGATCGAACCCTTCTCGGTGAACTTGGCCGCGTTGGAAACCAGATTCAGCATGATCTGGCGCACGCGCGTCTGGTCGGCCATTACGGTCGGCGCGTCATCCGGCACATCTTGATTCAGCCGCACCGCCTTGTCTTTGACCAGCGCGATGGCCGTGGACATGACGCTCTTGGCGATGTCGCGCAAATCCAGCGGCTCGATCGAGAGTTCCATCTTGCCGGCTTCGATCTTGCTGAGATCGAGGATGTTGTTGATCAGGCTCAGCAGGTGCTGGCCGGAATTGTAGATCGACGTCAGGTCGGTTTGCTGCAACTCGCTGATCGGGCCGTCGATGCCGCGCAAGATCACGCGGCTGAAACCGATGATGGAATTGAGCGGGGTGCGCAGCTCGTGGCTCATGTTTGCCAGGAACTGTGTCTTCAAGCGATCAACCTCGCGCATGCGCTCCACCGCTTGCCGTTCGGCTTCGTAGGCGCGGGCGTTGGTGATCGCCACCGCGACCTGGTCGGCCAGCGCTTCAATGAGGCGCACATCGGTGTCGGCGAAGGCGTGCGGTTTGGGGCTTTCCAGATTCAGCGCGCCCAACAGCAGTTCGCCCTGCCGGATGGGCACGATGAATTCCGAGCGGGTGCCGGCGTTGACCGCGCGGTAATCGGTATCCAATTTCACGTCGGCCACCAGCACGGCGCGGCCGGTGGTCAACACGCGGCCGTGCAAACCCTGGCCGGGCCGGATCAACATTCCCAGGGAGGCATGCTCCATTTCGGGTGTGAAGCCGCGCATCACGCGCACTTCCAGCGCGTTTTCAGCCTCGTTATACAGCGCAATGCTGGCCTGCTGGGCCTGCGTTGTGCTGATCGATTCGTCCACGATCAACGACAAGACTTCGTCCAGTTCCAGTGTCGAGGCCAGCCGGCGGCTGATGCGGGTGAGCACGGTCAATTCATTGACGCGGGCTTCAACATCCTGGAACAGGCGCCGATTTTCTAGCGCTACCGTGGCCTGACCCGCCAGCGTCCGATAGCGGCGCACTTCCTGATCGCCAAAGACATATGGCCCCTTCAGCGACTCGATGACGATCCAGCCCAACGTGCGGCCGCCCGCCAACAGCGGCACAATGACGGCGGCCTGCATGCCGGTGATGGTCGAGAGAATGCGGCGCGACAACGGATCGATCTCGGCCGCCTGTTCCACATCGTTCAACACCAGCGGCTCCGTCAAATTGCGCGCAACCAGCGGAATTCGACCTGCCGTCCAGCGATCGTTCAGCACAGTTGAAACCTCGACGCCGCGTTCCCAGGCGGCCACGATTTCCAGCTCGGGATTCGTGGGCGGACTATCGGGATCGCTCAAGGCCAGCAGCACCCGGTCGATGTGCGGCGCGGCGACACTGTCGCTGACCGCCAGCAGGATTTCACTGGGCGTCTGCGCGGCGGCAATGCCGCGACTGGCTTGATACAGCGCCCGGGTCTCTTCCAGACTGATCTGCGTCTGCTCAAACAGTTGATAGCGTTCGACCGTGCCCGCCGCCTGGCGGGCCAGGGTTTCACAGAAGGCAATTTCCTGTTCGGAAAACTTGCGTTGCAGCTGATTGGAATCGACGCCGAAGGAACCGACCAGTTTTTGGCCCACGATCAGCGGCACGATGAGCATCGATTTGACGCCGCGCGCCGCGAGCATGTGCCCGACATCGGCCGTCACCGGATCGTTGTGAATGTCGTACACTGCGATCGGGCGCTTCGTCTCGATCAACCGCTCATACGATGGATTGCCGAGCATGGGGATCTGCACGCCGGCTCCATCCTGGGTGGGCACCGCCTCCGCGATCAGCGTGCCATAGCCGCGCTCGTCGTCAAACAGGGCCAGCGCCACTTGATCGGCTTTAAGGCGCTGGAAAATCGTCTTGACGAACAATTGCAAGGCATCGGTCAGCGTCGGCGCGGTACTCAGCGCGCGACTCACTTCGTAGAGCGTGGTCGTCTCCAATAGGTTGGTCTCACTCTGCGCCAATAGCCGCGCCGCCTCGATCGACTGGGCCACCTGATCGGAGACCGCTTGCAGCGTCGCCAATTCCTCATCCGTCCACGCACGGTTCTTATCGTCCTGCACTTGCAGCGTGCCCAGCACTTCACCGCGCAAGGTGATGGGCACGCCAAACACGGCCTGCCCGTCGAAAGTGACCGGCTGCCAGTGGCCGGCGCGGGCGGACTCTTCGGCCTGCGAGCTAGCCAGGAGATCGATCGGCGTCGCATCCGCTCGCTGGTATTCGTGCTCAATCACGTCCATGGATCGCGATTTGGTGTAATCTTCCCAGCCTTGCCGGGTATACAGCCGCATCAACTGGTTAAGTTCAGCGGCGGCGGTTTGCGCTTGATCGAACAGTTCACGATTGGCGATCGTCATAGCCAACTGGCTGGCCAGTGCTTGCGCCAGTTGGACATCGCGCGCGCCAATGCTCGGGGCAAAGCGGGTGCGGCCCACCACAATGGCGCCCAGGACTCGATCGCCCATAATGGCCGGCGCACTGACGAATTTGCCCAGCGTGGCTCGAATGTCCTCCGGCAGCCCGCTCAGGCGCACATCCCGATCGGGATCATCGACGATCACGGCTTCACGTGCCAGAATCGCCAGGGTGGCGGGCGTGGCTGCGCCGCGATCGAGCTGGAAGGTCTGGCCGGCTTCTTCCAGCGGCGCCGGCTCGTTGGCGTCGAACGCGGTCAAGATGGTGTAGGCATCCTGATTGGCATCGTAGCGGGCGGCCAGCCAGGTGTCGAAGTCGGAGCGTTGGGCGACGACGCCAAACAGGCGATTGACGGCCACCAGCAAATCTTCACCCAGGAAGCCGGTGGTTTGACTGGCTTCGAACAGGGCGGTGGCGATCTGAGCATCTGCCCGAGCGGTCTGATACGATTGCGCGTTGCTCAACGCAATGGCGATCTGGTTGGCCAGACCGCTGAGCATCGCCACCGTGCTCTCATCGAAGGCATTGACCTGGCGCGATTGCACATCCAGTGCACCCAGGACCCGGCTGCCCACCACGAGCGGCAGCGCCGCTTCCGATCGGGTATCGGCGAGCAGCGGATTTGAAAAGCGCAGTGTCTCTTTGTCCACATCGGTCGCCAGGCGTGGCTCGCGCGTTTGGATCGCGAGGCCCACCATCGACTGACCGGCAATCTCCAATCGGTAGCCGCGATCTTTCAATTCCTGGCCCGCCTCGCCGGTTGCCTCGCGCAGCACGGCATATTGATTGCCGGTGTCTGTCAGAAAGACGGCGGCATAGTAAAAATGGAAGCGCTGCGTGATGAGATTGACGACCTGCGAGATGAGTTCGTCCTGATCGAGAAACGCCGACACCGCTCGGCTGACGTCTGCGCTCACTTGTAGTTGGGCGGTACGCTCGGTCACGCGCTCTTCCAATGACTCACGAATCGCCATGAGTTCGCGATTGGCGGCTAACTGCGCCTGCTCATTGCGGCGAACGTTGACCAACGCCGCTCGCAAGTAATCTTCAGTGGACAAGACAAAGACGCTGATCAGCGCAAGCAGAAACGCCCAGTCAAGTAAGTCAACCGGTCCTGAGCCTGGATAGTGGAACGGGTGAATCAGGCCGGTCGTTTCTGCCAGGAAGATGCCCAGCGTCGACAAGATCGACACGCCGGTCATGATCAACACGCCTTTGCGGCCAAAGGTTGCTCCGGCCAGAACGATGCACAAGACGTAACCGGCTGGAAAGTAGCCAAGAATGCCCATGAACAGTGCACTGACGCCGGTGAAGAGCAACCACATGAAACCTACCACCAACAGGCTGGCCTGGCGCAGCCGACCGCGATGTAGCAGGGCATAGATGGTTAGCAACGATGTCGTCGAAATCACCAGCGCCGGGTAGGTGAAGCCGGGACTGGGGGTGATGATCTCGCTGATCACCAACAGCAGGGTGAAGGTCACGAACATGATTTGCAGCAACCGGGTCAGCAGCGAAGCGACACGGTTCTGCTCGTCCTGTTCGAAGACAGGCGGGGCCAGTAAGTGGCGAATGGTCTTAAGCATGGTTATCACCTTGCCCGGTGCCGCCCGGGGTGGTTGATCGGTCTGTGGCGTGCGCCCGGCCAATGCGCGCCGTGACGCGGGCGGCGCCCAGCGATTGGCCCAGTTCATTAACGGCTGTCTTGAGAATCGAATCCAGATCGATCGTCTGGCGCACTCGGCTGTTGATTTCGTTGATGGTGCGCTCGCGTTGGGCGCTGCGTTCGGTCTCGTCGATCAGGCGGGCGTTTTCCAGCGAGAGCGCGGCCTGGTCGGCCACGGCCAGCACGATCGCCACATCGTCGTCGGTCCAGCGCCGATCGGCGTCGGTCTCGTGCAGGTCGATGACACCGATGACCTGATCGCGCAGTTTGATGGGTACGGCCAGCGCGGTACGAGCGAGCTGTGGATTGGCCGCGTCGCCGTCGCCGGCAATGACCACCTCCCCCCGACGCAGGGCCTGATCGATTTCAGGCAGCGCTACGTCACCGATGGCCGGAACGCCGCTCAGGTGGTATTCATGACTGGTCTGCGACAGGGTGGGAATCAGCCGCTGCCATTGCTCGTGCAAATGACGTTTGTTGGCCGCTTCCGCTTCTTGCAGGGCGGTCAGCGTGCGTGTGAACAGGCGGGCATTGTCGATGGCAACCGCCACCTGATCGGCCAGCGTGCTCAGCACAGTCAAGTCCTCGTCGCTGAAAGCAGCCACCTGGGTGGTCTGCAAGTCCAGCGCGCCCAGAATGCGGCCGCTGACTTGCAAGGGTAAGGTCATTTCTGATCGGGTGTTGGGCAGATCCGGATTGTTGAAGTGGACGGCGTCCGCGCCGGCGTCCAGCGCGATGCGCGGCAGACCGGTCTGCGTCACATATCCGACCATGCCTTGATGGCCGACCGCCAGTTTGTGGTTGCGGGCGAGCATGCGCTGTCCGCCCTCGCTGCTGGCGGCGTGCAGCACGGCAAAGCGATTGGCTTCGTCCACAATGAAGATGCCGACATGATAGAAGTCAAACGCCTCACCGATGACGCGGGCGACCTGCGAGAGCAGCTGATCGAGATCGCGCACCTGACTGATGGCCCGCGCTACCTGGGCGCTGGTGGCCAACTGCGTCGCACGACGTTCCGCGTTGCGATTGGAGGCTTGCAGCTGCAAATTGAGCGTCTCTAGCTGCGCGCTGCGCTGCGCTACCTCGTCACTGCGTTGCGCCAGTTCGATCGTGCGGGCGGCCACGCGTTGTTCAAGATTGCTGATCAGGTCGCGAAGCTGCGCGGTCATGGCGTTGAACGCCCTGGCCAACGCGCCGATTTCATCCTGGCGGTTGACGCTGGTCGAGACATTGAGATTGCCAGCCGCAATCTGGGTGGCCGCCGTCGCCAGCACACCGATCGGGCGGGAGATGGACCGCGCCAATACCAGGCTGATCAGCCCCACGACCAGAGCGGCGATCAAGCCGATTACGCCTGAAGTATTTCTCAGGCCGGTCTGCCCGGTTTCCAGGGCCAGCCGGTAAGCACCGAAGTCGTCTTCATAGGCGGCTGCGACCAGCACCCAGTGCCACGGTTCATAGTACGCCACGTAGGCAATTTTCAAGCGCGGGGCGGAATCGTCGGCGTCTTGCCACAGATACTCCACGCGTTCGGTTTGACCGGGGGCCAGGGCCTGGGCCTTCTCGATGATGTACTGTATGACGAGTTTGCCCTGCGGGTCCTGAGTGTCCCAGATGTTCTTGCCGTCGTCGATTTCTTTGCCGGCGATGATGTACTTGCCCAGGTCGGCGCCGTCACCGCCCAGCACGAAAGCATAGCCGGTCTGACCGACGCGCGTCTGGCGGATCGCCTGTCGCAAGGAGGCCACACTCTCCTGTTTGACTCCCACGTAGAGCATGCCGATGAGCTGCCCGCTGTCGCTGCGGAGCGGCTCGTAGGCAGCGTCGTACCAGGCGTCCACGACATAGGCGCTGCCTCGAAAAGTCTGGCCGTGCAGGACGGCATCGATGACGGGATTGGGCGTTCCGTCTTGTTGGACAGCGGGGATGTAAGTGCCAATAGCTCGCTGCCCTGCGGCGTTTTTAACGTT
>JACRBO010000844.1 GCA_016219235.1 Chloroflexota bacterium | reverse complement strand
TCAGTGTTTTCCAAATCGGCTGGCGCAAGTTGCGCCGCTGGCTCACGTGTCAAACTTCACGGCTGCCGTTCCTAACCTTACGGCTCAGCCCCTTCCGCCTCGCTCCGGCTTGGCGAAAGTGAAAGTGTTAGCTACTCAGCGATCACCGATTCATTCGAGAAGATTCGTGTAGATTCGTGGATCGATAGGACATCATCATGGCAAACGACTCACGACCGTTTACGGCTAATGCATTCAATCAGTACTTAGGCGAACACAAGTTGATGGGCACACGCTGCGCGAAGTGCGGAGCGATGTATCTGCCCCCGCGCGCGATCTGCCCGGCGTGCCACAGCGATCAGATCGAGTGGCTCGAGCTGAGCGGCAGGGGCACACTGGCCGCATTCTCGGCGGTGTTTATCGGGCCGAGCGCGCTGCAGGCCGAAGGCTACGATCGCACCAATCCCTATTGCGCGGGCATCGTCGAACTGGCCGAGGGCGTGAAAATCAGCGCGCGCGTGCTGGGTCTCGACGCGAAGCACCCGGCCAACATCGCCATCGGCACGCCGCTGACGGTCGAGTACCTCGATAAGGGCGAGGGCGAGCAGAAGAAGACGGTGTTGGCGTTCAAGGCGATCTGAAAAGTGAAAAGTGATGAGTGACGAGTGACGAGTGACGAGTGAGAAGCACGGGTCACTCTCACGTTTCACGTTTCACGTTTCACTCGTCACTCATCACTCGTCAAGGTGTTTCACCATGCCCACAATTCAAGCCAACGGCATCTCGTTGTATTACGAGCAGCACGGCTGGGACAAAGACGCCGACGTAGTGGTGCTGTCCAACGGCGTGTTGATGAGCACGGCCAGTTGGGTGATGCAAGTGCCGGTGCTGGCGAAGCACTATCGCGTGCTGGTGTATGATTGCCGCGGCATGTGGCAGTCCGATCATCCCGCCGGGCCGTACAGCATGGAGCAGCACGCCGACGATCTGGCCGCGCTGTTGGACGCGCTGCACATCGAACGGGCGCACATCGCGGGCATCTCGTATGGCGGCGAGATCAGTTTGATCTTCGGCTACAAATATCCGCACCGCACGCGCAGCATCATCACGTCATCGGCGGTGAGTCAAGTCGATCCACTGCTGCGCGGCATCATCGATAGTTGGATCGTCGCGGCGCGGGCCAAAGACCCGGACTTGTTCTTTCAGGTGATGTATCCCACCAACTTCTCCGAAGCGTGGATCGCCGCGAATCAGGCCACGCTCGATGGGGCGCGGGCGCGCTATCGGGCGCTGGACTTTGACGCGGTGCTGGAACTGCTGCTGAGTTTTTCGCGCCTCAACATCACCGCTGAACTGAAGCACATCACCGCGCCGACACTCGTCATCGTGGGCGAACAGGACATCCTCAAGCCGCGCAAGTACGCGGAGATCATCGCGCGCGAGATCGCTCATAGCGAGTTCGTCGTCGTGCCCAACTCCGGTCACGCGGTGTGTTGGGAACAGGCGGGATTGTTCAACACGTTGATTCTGGGCTTCTTAGCAAAGCACAATTCATGACGAGTAACAAGTAACGAGTAAGAAACGGATTACTCGTTACTTGTTACTCATTACGGAGTCACAATGTACACCTTCGATTGGCTGGCCAAACAGGCCGAACTGCGCTCCGACAAAGTCGCCCTGATCGATGCTGCGACCAATCGGCGCTACACCTATGCCGAGTTTCATTTGCGCGCGAGCCGCTGTGCCGAATTCTTGCGCGACGAATGGAAGGTGCAGCCTGGTGAGCGCGTCGCGCTGCTGGCGCACAACTCGTCCGATTACTTTGAGATGCTGTACGGCTGTGCGAAGATCGGTGCGATATTGGTCTGCCTGAACTGGCGGCTGGCCGCACCCGAACTCGAATTCATCATGCGCGATTCCACCCCGATCGCGCTGATTTACGATCCGCCCTTTGCCGAGGCCGCGCAAACTTTGAAGCAGAACTTGAATCTATCGCGCGTGATGACGTTGGCGAAGAATGCACCCGAAGGCGAGTGGGCCTACGAAAGTACACTCGCGCAGGCATCGGGCAAGCCGGTTGTCATGCCGCCGCGCAGCCTCAGCGACGCATGGCACATTCTTTACACGGCGGGCACGACGGGCCGCGCGAAGGGCGTAGTGCAAACCTTCGGCACGGTGTTTTACAATGCGCTCAATATCGGCCTGCCGATCGATCTCACGTCGAACGATGTGACGCTGAATCTGCTGCCGTGCTTCCATACCGGCGGTCTGAACCTCTACACCAATCCCACGTTCCACGTTGGTGGGACGGCGATTGTGCAGCGCACGTTCGAGCCGGAAGAAACGTTCCGGCTGTTATCGACGGAAGCCACTGCATTTTTCGGTGTGCCGGCGGTCTATCTGTTCTTGAGCCAGCATCCGAAATTTGCGGAGACCGATTTCTCGCGGATGCGATCGTGGGCGTGCGGTGGATCGCCGATTCCCACCAGTCTGCTCGAACTCTATCAAAAGCACGGCATCTTCATTCAGTTTGGTTTTGGCATGACGGAGACCGGCCCGACCGTTTTTCTTATCGACAAAGAGCACGCGGTCAGCAAGATCGGTTCGGTGGGCAAGCCGCAGCTGCACGTCGAGGTGCGCATCGTCGATCACGCGAGCAAGGACGTGCCCACCGGCGAACGCGGCGAACTGCTGATCAAAGGCCCCGGCGTCACGCCCGGTTACTGGCAGCTGCCCGATGTCACCGCGCAATCGATCGAGGACGACTGGCTGCACTCCGGCGACGTGGCCGTGCGCGATGAAGACGGCTACTACTATATCGTCGATCGCTGGAAGGACATGTACATCAGCGGCGGCGAGAACGTCTATCCCGCCGAAGTCGAGAACGTGATCTATCAACTGCCGCAGATCGGCGAAGTGGCCGTGATCGGCGTGGCCGATGAGAAGTGGGGCGAGGTGGGCAAGGCCATCGTCGTGCTCAAACCCGATCAATCTCTCAGCGAAGCGGACATCATCGAGCACTGCCGCGCTAAATTGGGCCGCTACAAAGTGCCGAAGTCGGTGGCCTTCATCGACAAGCTGCCGCGCAATCCGGCGGGCAAGGTGGTGAAGCATGAACTGCGGGCGAAGTTTGGGAAGTGATGAGTGATGAGTGATGAGTAACGAGTAATGCGCGATTTACTCGTTACTCATTACTCGTTACTCG
>JACRBO010000097.1 GCA_016219235.1 Chloroflexota bacterium | reverse complement strand
TCAGTTCAAGGATTACGTCCTTCCGGAACATTAGTTGGATCTGGTCCACTACACCACCTGAAATCCAAACGCTCGGTCTACTCCAAGATCGAGCGTTTGGATTTCTTCATTATGGAAGTACCACGCCGTTTGGAAGTAGTTCTGCTTCGCCAAGACTGTCTCCCGATCCGACTCATAATCGCCGGCCATTCTCGATAGTCAGGCTTTGAGGTACAATTCCCGCCTCGCTGTCCCGATTAAGGATAGCGCAACTTATGATCTATGCAAGCAGGAGCAACCCATGCGTGAAGTGACAGCAGACATCGATCGATGGTTGGCCAATGATGAATCAGTTGCGCTGGCGACAGTGCTTCAAACGTGGGGTTCGTCGCCGCGGCAGGTGGGCGCAAAGTTGGCGTTGACGGCGCGCGGCGAAGTCAGCGGCTCGGTCAGCGGCGGCTGCGTGGAAGGCGCGGTGATCGAGGCCGGCTTCGGCGTGATCAGGACGGGCCAGCCACAATTGCTGCACTTTGGCGTGGCGAATGATACCGCGTGGGAGGTGGGTCTGGCGTGCGGCGGCTCGATCGACGTGTTTGTGCAGCGGCTCGATCGAACGGTGTATGAGGCCATCCGTTCCGCCCTGGGGGATGATCGATCAAGTGTGATCATTACGGTCATTCGCGGCCCGATCGATCTTCTTGGCCGATCGATCCTGGTGCACGAAGCCGGTGACGTGATCGGCGCGTTGGGCGCGGAGGTCGATCGAGTTGCGATTGAGGCCGCCACTGAGGTGTTGTGTGCGGGACAGTCGCAGCGCAAAGCACTGTCCGACTCGATCGAACTGTTCTTCGACGTGATCGCGCCTGCGCCGGAAGTGATCGCGGTGGGTGGCGTGCACATCGCCATCGCGTTGACGCAGTTGGCAAAGGTGATGGGCTATCGCACCACGGTCGTTGATCCGCGCGGTGTGTTTGGCACGGACGCGCGCTTCCCTCACATCGATCGCTTGATTCAGGCGTGGCCGGACGAAGGGCTAGCCCAGATCAGCTTATCGTGCTTGAGTGCGGTCGCGGTATTGACGCATGATCCCAAGCTGGATGATCCCGCTTTGAAAATCGCTCTGCCCAGTGCGGCTTTCTACGTCGGCGCATTGGGCAGCCCTGTGACCAATGCACAACGCCGCGACCGATTGCAGGCTGCTGGACTGCGCGCGACTGATCTCGATCGGCTGCACAGTCCGATCGGGTTGGAGATTGGCAGCAAGTCCCCGGAAGAGATCGCACTGGCGATCATGGCGCAGATCGTCGCCTGCCGCAACCACATGCTGGCCGCATCTACCCACTGAGTGCATAGGTAGACTCACCGCGTTACGCCTGACGAATGTCACTTGATGAGTAGGGCGCCAAACGTTATCCTGACTGAACACAGCGTCACCCAAACCAACCAGAGGAGAAGAAATATGAAACATATTGTCTGGCTTGTCATCGTATCGATCGGGTTGTTCGCGCTGGCCGCGTGCGCGCCAGCGGCCGCGCCTGCCGCGCCGACCGCGGCTCCGGTTGTGCAACCCACCGCCGTGCCCCCCGCTGAACCGACCAAAGCACCTGAGCCAACGAAAGCGCCCGAGCCGACCGCCGCGCCAGTGCGTACGGCGATCACCCTTGTCGACGCGCTGGGCCGCGAAGTGACGTTCGACGCCGCGCCGGAGCACATCGTGATTGCAGGCAAGGCCACGACGCTGGTGGCCGACGCGATGTATCTGTTCCCCGAAGCCGCATCGCGCCTCACGGCGATCGAACTGCGCAGCCAGTCGGCCAAGAAGTTCCTGAATGTGGTCGATCCGGCCTTCGATCAGAAAGCGGCGTTGGAGGCGAATGCCGCCGCCGAGCAGATCGCGCCGTTGAAGGCGGACGCGGTGGTGCTGAAGAGTTCGATGGCGGAGAAACTGGGCGCGCCGCTGGAAGAGCTGGGCCTCAAGGTGGTGTACGTCGATCTTGAAACGCCGGAGACCTTTGCCAAAGACATCACCGCGCTGGGCCAGTTGTTCGGCAATCCCGATCGGGCGCAGGCGATCCTGAAGTTCTATCAAACTCGCGTCGACCAGTATGGCGCGGCGACCAGGGATTTGGCGGCTGACAAGAAGCCGCGTGTACTGCTGCTGCAATACACCAGGCAGGGTGAAGAAGTGGCCTTCAACGTGCCGCCCGCGACGTGGCTGCAAACGACCATGGTGCGGCTGGTGGGCGGCGAGCCGGTGTGGACCGAAGCGTCTGAAAAAGGCGGCTGGACGATCGTGAACTTCGAGCAGATTGCCGCATGGGATGCCGATCAGATTTACATCGTGTCGTATGCGGGTGACTCGGATGATCTCGCGGCGCAGCTCAAGACCGATGACAAGTGGGCGGCCCTGAAGGCCGCGAAGGCCGATCGGATTTACGGCTTTGCCGGCGACTTCTACAGTTGGGATCAACCCGATCCGCGCTGGGTATTGGGCCTGTCGTGGTTGTTCACTAAAGTCCAGCCGGAACTCGCCAGCGGCGTGGATATTATGAAGGAACTCGATCAGTTCTACACCGAGTTGTACGGCTTAAAGGCCGAAGTGATCAAAGATAAGGTGACGCCGTTGCTGTATGGCAATGTCCCGTAACACGTTGCGCCCCACGCTGACGCGCCTGTTTGTGGCGTTGAGCCTCGCGCTGATCGGCGTGGTGGCGCTGTCGATCTTCATCGGGCGGTATCCGGCGCCGTATTGGATGCCGCCCGAATTGTTGGGCCGCGACGAAATGGCGCAGCGACTGGTGTGGTCGCTGCGCCTGCCGCGTATTACGATTGCGCTGCTGTCAGGCATGTCGCTCTCAGCGGCGGGCAGCACCATGCAGATGATCTTCCGCAATCCGCTGGTGGAGCCGGGTTTTCTGGGCGTCACGCAGGGCGCGGCGTTTGGCGCGGCCGCCTCGATCTTGTGGCTGGGTTCGTCGCCGCTGTTGATCGAGGGCGTAGCGACGTTGTTCGCGCTGCTGGGGCTGGCCGCTTCATACGCCCTGGCGCGGCACATCCGTTTTGGCGGCTGGGTGATGCGCTTGGTGCTGGCAGGCATCGCAGTGTCGGCGCTGTTCTCATCGGGCGTGGGCGTGCTGAAGTATCTGGCCGATCCGCTGACGCAGCTGCCCGAAATCACGTTCTGGTTGTTAGGCGGCCTGTGGGGCGTGACGTGGCGCGATGTGGGTTACACGCTCCCGATTGTTTTGCCCGGCCTCCTCGTGGTCTTTCTGATGCGCTGGCGCTTGAACCTGCTCTCGCTCAACGACGACACGGCTTTTTCGCTGGGCACTGCGCCGGGTCGCGAACGCACCATCTTGCTGATCGCGGCGGTGGCGGCGACGGCGGCCATCACGTCGGTGGCCGGCATCGTGGGCTGGGTGGGGTTGATCGTCCCGCACATGGCGCGTCGTTTGTGCGGCGCCAACGCGCAGTATAATCTACCCGCGTCGATGTTGATCGGCGGCATCTTCGTCGTGATCTGCGATGATCTGGCGCGCACGCTGCTGGCCGGTGAAATTCCGCTGGGCATCCTCAGCGCTTTGATCGGCGCGGTGATCTTCATGCTTCTGATGATGCGCACCACCCTGAAAACGGCGCAATGATGACCAATCCACACTTGATCTCGCTGGTCGATTTGCGCTTCAGTTACGACGGCGATCACCGTTCGGTGATCAACGATCTATCGCTGGATATACCGGCGGGCACGATCACGGCCATCCTCGGCCCCAACGGCGCGGGCAAGACGACGCTGCTGCACATCATGCTGGGCCTGTTGTCGCCGCGCGCCGGTCACGTGCAGATCGACGGGCGCGCGCTCACGTCGTACACGCGCCGCGATCTCAGCCGGTTGATCGCGCTGGTGCCGCAAGCCGAGCATATTCCCTTTGATTTTTCAGTGCTGGAATATGTGTTGATGGGTCGCTCGC
>JACRBO010000814.1 GCA_016219235.1 Chloroflexota bacterium | reverse complement strand
TCCACTGGCCCAATCAACACGACTTGCCAATAGTCACTCTGGATGCCCGACAGAAACGTTCGGGCATGACGCTGACCAAAACAAAAAGCGTGCGAAGGCTCACCATGCAGCCCCGCACGCTCTTCACGTACCACGCACCACGCAATACGCCTTACTCATCACTCGTTACTCGTCACTCATTCTCCCACCACTTCCAACACCCTCACCAGCGCCACGCGCCACTCATCCTTCAACGGGAGATGAATTTCGCGGCGCTGCACGGCGGCGAGGTTGCCCAGTCGATGTTGCAAACCGATCCGATCGACGTTCTCCAGCGCGTCCGAGCGCAGCACGATGTTGCCGCGTTCTCGATCGCGCCCGATGGTGGTGATGCGCGCCTTCGCGGCCAGCACCTTCAAATGCAATTGGAACATCAAATTCTCAACAGCCTTCGGCATCGGCCCAAACCGATCGTTCAACTCCTGCGCCAGCGCGTCGATGTCGCTCTCGCTGGCGATGTTGCCCATGCGGCGATAGAGTTGCAGGCGCAGCCCTTCCGCATTGACGTAGTCCGTGGGAATGTGCGCTTGCAGCGGCAGATCGATGTTCACCCCGGTCAGCGTCAGCATCGGCGGCAGGGTGCCGTCGCGCAGCGCCCGCATCTGGCTGACCGAATGTTGCAAGAGTTTCGTGTACAGATCAAAGCCCACCGCGCTGATCTGCCCGCTCTGCCGCATACCCAACATGTCGCCCGCGCCGCGAATCTCCAGATCGCGCATCGCGATCGAATAGCCCATGCCCAACTCGTTCGCTTCGCGGATGGCTTCCAATCGGCGGCGCGCATCCTCTGTCGTCCCGCTGATTTTATCGTACAGGAAATAAGCATAGGCGCGAGCCGCGCCGCGGCCAACCCGTCCTCGCAATTGATACAACTGCGCCAGCCCAAACCGATCAGCTCGATCGACGATCAGGGTATTGGCATTCGGGATGTCCAGGCCGCTTTCGATGATGGACGTGCACAGCAGCACATCCAGATCGCCCTTGACGAACGCGACCATCACCTTCTCCAGTTCGTGTTCGTCCAGCTGCCCGTGGCCGATGCCCGTCTGCGCTTCCGGCACGATGTGCTTCAGCCGCTCATTGATCTCTTCAATCCCGATGACGCGGTTGTGCACGTAGAAGACCTGCCCGCCGCGATCGAGTTCGCGCAGAATTGCTTGCCGCACGACATGGTCGTCGTACTCGCCCACATAGGTCGCCACGGGCAGGCGCTCTTCGGGCGGCGTATCGATCGTGCTGATGTCGCGCACGCCCACGAGGCTCATGTACAACGTGCGCGGGATGGGCGTGGCCGTCAACGTCAGCACGTCGATCTCGGTGCGCAGTTTCTTCAACTGCTCTTTGTGCGTCACGCCAAAGCGCTGCTCTTCGTCGATGATGAGCAAGCCCAGGTCTTTGAAACTCACATCGCGCTGCAACAGCCGGTGCGTGCCGATGATAATATCGACGTTGCCTTCGTGCAGTCGATTGAGAATCTCGGTCTGTTCCTTCTCCGATCGGAACCGCGACAACATCTCGACCGTGACCGGAAACGCCGCCAGGCGCGTGGTAAACGTGGTGTAATGCTGCTGCGCCAGAATCGTCGTAGGCACCAGCACCGCCACCTGCTTGCCGTCCTGCACCGCTTTGAAGGCTGCGCGCAAAGCGACTTCGGTCTTGCCGTAACCCACGTCGCCGCAGATCAGCCGATCCATCGTGCGCGCCTTCTCCATATCGCCCTTCACTTCGCGGATGGCGCGCAATTGATCGTCCGTCTCGATATACGCGAACGATGCTTCCAATTCATTCTGCCACGTCGAGTCCGGGCTGTACGCATAACCGGGCGCGAGTTCACGCGAGGCATACAATTCCAGCAACTCACGCGCTACTTCCAGCGCAGCCTCTTTCGCCTTCGATCGGACCTGGGCCCAATCGGCTGTCCCCAATCGATGAATGTCCGGCGAATGATCGTCAGCGCCGATGTACTTGCTCAGCCGATCGGCCTGATGGATGGGCACGTACAGCTTATCGCCGCCCGAGTAGGCCAGCTGCAAATATTCGTTCTCCACGCCGTCCAGCGTGAGTTTGATCAAGCCCTGAAACAGGCCGATGCCGTGATCGACGTGCACCACATAATCGCCGGGTTGCAAGTCTGCGAAGAACTGTTCGGGCGTGATGGCTCTGGGCTTGCCCCGGCGGCGCGGCAGCGGGCGCGCCCAACCAAAGATCTCCGCATCGGTCAGCACGTGCAGTGACCACAAGCCTACGCTGCGGCGCTCGGCCTCATCGCGCGGCGGGATGGCGCGCAGCGTCCAGCCTTCATCCAGCAAGCCCTGCACAAAGATCAACGCGCGCGGCTCCGGCGGCTCGATCACGCTGTGCGTGGGCGGCCGCAGATGATCGTGCTCGGCCCACAATTCCGCCAGGCGGCTGGCCTGGCGGCTCACCACGACGGTGGCGTCATTCAGACCGCGCAATTGCGCCAGATGTTCGATGAAGGTCTTGAGTTGTCCGCCAAAGCGCGGACCCGGCGACAGGGGTAAGCGATCTGCCGGCGCTTGATCGTCTAATGTTTGCGCGGAGTCGCTCAGCGACAACGTGCTGCGGCGCGACACCTTCTCGTGCCATTCATCCCACGTCACATAGGGCAGTGAAAAGTTCGGCGGCAGCATGCCGGCGTCTTCCGCCGAGTGACGCAGGTCAAGCGCCTGCTCTTCCAGTTCGCTCCACGTATCTTCGATCTCTTCGGCGTCGTCCAGC
>JACRBO010000813.1 GCA_016219235.1 Chloroflexota bacterium | reverse complement strand
TTGACGCATAACCATTGGCCGTTCAGCCGCTTAGCCGACCACGTCATTCTCGAATTCGAGCGTGTGGCGTGAGCTTACTCATTACTCATTACTCATTACCCCGCCGCCTCTGGTCGCGTTTGCTGTGGTGGCGCTTTCGCTTGCTCCAGCGTCGCCGTTACGATCGATTGGTGCTGGAATACATCGACGGGCGGCCGTTCGTGATTCTGCCGCAAGTGTTGAATCCCGCGCTGTTTGAAGCGAGCACGTTTTTGGCGCGGACGTTGAACTCAATAACGCTTACGCCCGAAACGAGTGTGCTTGATCTAGGGACAGGCTCCGGCTTAAGCGCAATCGTGGCCGCGCAACGAGCGCGCTGCGTGACGGCGACTGACATCAACCCTGAGGCGGTGCGCTGTACGCGGATCAATGCGTGGTTGAATCGTGTCGATGATCGTGTCGAAGTTTTGGAAGGCGATTTGTTTACCCCGGTCGGCAACCGGCGCTTCGATGTGATCGTTTTTAATCCGCCGTTTTTTCGCGGCGAACCGCGCGATCGGCTGGATCAGGCGTGGCGATCGGTGGATGTGATCGATCGGTTTGCGGCTGAACTGCGCGATCATCTGTCGCCTGAGGGCTTCGCGCTGGTCGTTTACTCATCGTCAGCCGATGAGGCCGCGCTGCGGCGTGCGTTTGAAGCGAACGGCTTGCGTTACAACGTCTTCGCACAACGGGACGTGATCAGCGAAGTGCTGACAATCTATCGAATCACGGCGTAGGGGCAAGTTGCCAACTTGCCCCACATGGCGCGGGGACGCCGGCTCTTCTCATCAGGTGGAGGTTTTCATGAACGATGCTGACGCAACTCGAACAGTCATTGATCAATTCAACGCGGCCTTCAACGCGCACGATGTGGAAGCCGTGATGGCGCTGATGACGGACGACTGCGTGTTCGAGAACACGTATCCGCCGCCGGACGGGGAGCGTTTTGAGGGTCAAGCCGCCGTCCGCGCAAATTTTGCCGCGTTCTTCGCGGAGTCGCCGCACGCGCGATTTGAATTTGAAGACACGTTTGCCTGCGGCGATCGGGCGTGTGTGCGCTGGCTGTATCGCTGGGGCGACGGGCACGTGCGCGGCGTGGATGTGTTTCGCGTGCGCGACGGCCGCATCGCCGAGAAACTGTCCTACGTCAAAGGTTGATCATGATCGTTCTCTACAATCCGCCCAGCAACGCTCAGCGCAAGCCGGTGCTGCCGATGTCGCTGCTGGCGCTGGGCGCGCTGCTGGAAAATCAGCATGATTACGTGATCGTCGATGGCAACCTCGAAACCGAGCCGGTCGCGGCGTTGACGCGCGTGATTCGTGAGACGGGCGCGACTGCCCTCGGCGTGACGGTGATGCCGGGGCCGCAGTTGAACGACGCCGTGCCAACGTGCCGTCAACTCAAGTTGGCGTTTCCGAATCTCACCATCATCTGGGGCGGCTACTTTCCCACTCAGCACTATGAAGTTTGTTTGAAGTCGGGCTGTGTGGATTACGTGGTGCGGGGTCATGGCGAAGTTATCTTCAAGAACTTGCTCGATACGCTGGCGCGCAACGGCGATCCGACGGCGCTGCCGGGGCTGGCGTATCGTGATCGAGTGACGGGCAATGTCCGCTCGAATGAACTCGCGCCGATTCCACAGCCCGATCACATGCCCGATTTTCCCTATCAACGGGTCGATGTCGCGAAGTATATCCGCCGCACCTTCATGGGTTCGCGCACGCTGCCGCATCATTCCAGTTATGGCTGCCCGTTCTTCTGCAACTTCTGCGCCGTGGTCAACATGGTCAACGGGCGGTGGCTGGCGCAATCGGCGGAGCGCACGGCGAACGTGACGCGGCGTTTGGTTCAGGATTACGGTATCAACGCGCTTGAGTTCTACGACAACAACTTCTTCACGCACGAAGCCCGCACGGCTGAGTTTGCCGATCGGATCAACGACCTCTCGATCGGCTGGTGGGGCGAAGCGCGGATCGATACGTTGATGAGAAGCTTGCCGTATATCTTCATGTTGATATACATGTTATCAACAGAGAAGTGGATTGTCTGATGGGTGAGATGCGAAAAAAAGACCGACTGTA
>JACRBO010000810.1 GCA_016219235.1 Chloroflexota bacterium | reverse complement strand
AGGTCACGCCCACGCGCGTCTTCATGGTTAAGTGGCCGCCCATTCCCTAAGGGAGGTGAGCCATGCGAACCACTAAAACTATCGTGTTTACCGCAGCGATCTTGATCGCATGGTCGATCGCGATCGGGGTGCTGGCGCGGACCGATCGATCAGCTCAACCCGAACGCGCCGATCGTTCCGATCGGCCGACCGCTTTCTCGCCGCCCGAAGAGGCGCAAACTCAATCGCTATCCGTGTCAAACGCCAGCCCCATCACGACGACGGGCATGCTGGCCGCCGACATCGTAGGCGCGGGAGCCGGCCCCGTGATCATCTGCGAGAACCTGGGCCTGCTGTGCAGTGATCCGGGCACTGGCGCAAGCGATGATGTGCGCGGCCTGTCGTACGGCTACGATTTTGTCTCGACCAGCCTGCCGCCGATTCAGTTCTCGGTGGTGGCCGGCTCGCGCGGGCTTACGGGCACGGCGGTGCGAGCCGAAGCCGACTGCACGCCCGCCGAACCCGCCGCCGATGTGTTTGAGACCGCCCTCGACGGCCTGAACGAGCAGGATCTGGACGGCAACGGCACGGCGTGCAGCACCAACAGCGGCTTTGGCCTCGATCTAAGCGAAGCCGTCAGCGGCGACAACGTCGATGAGATCGAACGCGATCCGTGCCTGTCGATCGATCCCGATTGCAACGGCGTGCCCGACGAGCCACTCTTCATGACGCTCGCGCCGGGTTCGCCGACACTGGCCGAAATCGGCGCAACGGCGCGCGACATCTTGATCACCAGTCCCGATTTCGCGCCGCAAGTGTGGGCCAGCGGATCGAGCGATCTGGGTCTGACCAGCGGTGATGTAATCGACGCGCTGTGCGTGCTGGACAACGGCGATGCCGTGTACGGCGCAGGCGATCAGGTGTTGTTCTCGCTCGCCGCCGGATCGCCGACGTTGACGACGTGGAACGCCGGCCCCGCCGACGTGTTGCGTCCACAGCACGGCGTGATGTATGCCGCAAGCAAACTCGGCCTGTTGGCGACGGACGATGTCGATGGGCTGACGTGCTCGCTGGAGGTGCAGCTGTCCACGCTGTATCTGCCGTTGATCAGGAAGTAGAGATCGGTAATCGGGGATCAGTAATCAGTGATCAGGTAAGAAACGCGGGGCAGATCGAGTGGTCTGCCCCGTGAGTTTTGAGTTGTGCGTCAGGGTATCCGAGGAGGCATCCTGCGAAGTCGCAGGGGACGCTCGGCGCTCGGCAGACTGCCCTGCGAGGTCGCAGGGAACGCTCGGCGCTCGAAAGGCCGCCCTGCGAAGTCGCAGGACGCTATTCAGAGCACGGAAGAGTGTCCTGCGGTTTTCAATCCACTTATTGTCAAGTGGAGCCGCGTCGCGGAGCAATTTTCGGCATCAAGCAGACGCGCTGTCGGATGAATTGCGGCGACGAACACGGCAAGTCTTTATGGTTTCGAATTGGCAATGAAGTCTTTCGTGATTAGTCGGTAAACACTGTAGCCCGTCAGAATTTGGCGCCATTGCCCATTGTCGAGATTCAGCACATATAATCCGCCTTTCGGGTCCGGCTCCATGCTAAAAGCCACCTCTTGACTATTAGGCGAACAGGTTCCGGCATGCATGGCCCAATCCGGTGAAGGCTCTCCTACACTTGTAAGGGCAAATAGCATCTTAAGATTATGGCCGTTTGCATCAATGCTGTAAAAAGTATCTCGCCGCTGTTGACCCGCTTGGAATCTCACAGAGAATCTGACTGCCGATCCATCCGGCGACCAGCAGACAGGATAAAAGAAACCTGGCGATCCTGGAATGGCTTTACCGCTTAAGAGAAGGCTGGTCTTCCCGATTGCGACATCCACCAGATATAATCCACTGGGTACATCATTCGTATAGTAAACTAATGAGGAGCGATCAGGAGAAGGCTGTGGCCACCCATTAGGAAATGGCGCACCTGGCGGGATTGGTGGTCTCACAAGCCCCGCAAGTTCTGGAACCGTATCTATCTGATGTAATTCACTGCCATCGCTGTTGAGCGAGTAGTAATTGGTTGGCATACCCATATATGTGGCAGTGCAATCGCCTTGAAGATCTATACAAGAGGCACCGGCAAAAAGAATTTGCCATACTGGCACTGGCTTTGGTGTTGGCGTCAAAGTTGGAACCATTGTTGGTTTCGATGACAGAATTGATGCAGGCCTGGGGTTTGACTGGCAAGCCACGCCGAACAACAGGAGCGTTATTAGCATGATGATCGATCTAGACACGATACCCCTCTGCTTCATCCAACGTCCATGCGGATCAATGCTATCGGATGGACATGGCCCCTACGATTAACCCAACTTACCCAGCGCCTCAGCCATCTGCTCTAACGCCAGCCCCAGATTCTCCATCGAGTTGGCAAACGAGAAGCGCAAGTAACCCTCGCCGCCCGCACCGAAGGCTGTGCCCGGCAACGCGGCCACACCTGCTTCCGACAGCAAATAATCGGCCAGCCAATCGGATGTGCGTCCCAGAGCGGAAACGTTGGGGAAGGCATAAAACGCGCCCTGCGGCAAGCGGCACTTGATGCCCGGCAGCGCGTTGAGGCCCGCGACGAAGAAATCGCGGCGGCGCTTATATTCCGCCACCATCGCGTCGACTTGATCCTGCGGCCCAAGCACGGCCTCGATGCCCGCGTATTGCGTGAAGGTCGCCGTGCAGCCGATCGAGTGCGTGAGCAGCAATTCGACGCGTTCGGCCAATGCCTCCGGCATGATGCCGAAGCCTAATCGCCAGCCCGTCATCGCATACGTCTTGGAGAAGCCGTCGCAAATGATCGTGCGTTCGGCCATGCCCGGCAGTGACGCGATGCTGATCACGGGCGGATCGAAGGCCAGCCGCGCATAGATCTCATCGGCCAGCACCCAGATGTCGCGTTGACGTGCGGCCTCGGCGATGTGTTCCAGCACCTCGCGCGACAGCACGCCGCCGGTGGGATTACTGGGTGAATTCAGCACGATCAGGCGTGTGCGCGGGCTGAGGGCGGCATCAAACCGATCGAGGTTGAAGGCGAAATCGTTCTCTTCATCCAGCGGCACAGGCACCGGCACACCGCCCGCCACACCGATCATCGCTTCGTAGGTGGGGAAACCCGGATCAGGATAAATCACTTCGTCGCCCGGATGAACGAGCGCGAGCGTGGGGAAGAATAGCGCGGGCTTCGCGCCCGGCCCGACGATTACCTGCGATGCCGTGAATTCAAGGCCGCGTCGTTGACCCGCATCTTCGGCGATGATTTTGCGCAGAGCGGGCACGCCCGCCGGTTGACTGTAGCGCGTGTGGCCCGCCTCGATCGCGCCGATACCCGATCGGATGACGTGCGCGGGCGCGGGCACATCGGGCTGGCCCACTTCCAGATGGATGATCTTGCGGCCTTGCGCTTCCAGCGCTTGCGCGCGCGCCAGCATGTGATACGCGCCTTCGGCCATCAAATGGTTGACACGATCTGTGAAGGACATGATCGGACTCCTGCGTGATAGATCGACTTCGCCCCGAGGATACCACACTTAGCCAAACGCACGAAGGTCGACTAACGCGCAATCACACTCAGCACATACACGATCGCGGGTGCGATGAGCAGGGCAGGCACCATGTTGCCCACGCGAATCTTCTTGATTTCCAGGATGCTGCTCAAGCCGATGCCCGCCAGCAACACGCCGCCCGTGGCCGTCATCTCATTCATCATGCTTGGACTCATGATCGAGTTGAGTTGCGTCGCGAGCAGACTGATGCTGCCCTGATAGATCAGCACGGGCAAAGCCGCGAAGGCCACGCCCGCCCCCAGCGTGGACGCAAACGCGATCGAGATGAAGCCATCCATGGTGGATTTGATGGACAGGGTCAGATAATCACCCTTGAGACCATCGCTGATCGAGCCGAGAATGCCCATCGGGCCGGTGCAGTACAAAATGGACGCGATCAGGAAGCCGCGCACAAAAGTGCTGGAATCGCCGCTGGATTGGCCCGACAATTTTTTCTCCAGCCAGACACCCAGTTGCTGCATGCGATCTTCCAGCCGCAGCCACTCGCCCACAATTGCGCCGAAGATCAACGCGCCCAAGACCACCAGCGCATTCTCGGTCTTGAGGAACATTTGAAAGCCAACGGCCGTGGTAAACAAGCCCATGCCCGCGATGACGGTCTGCTTGAGATTGTCCGATAAGCGCGAACCGAATAAGATACCTCCAGCACTGCCAATAAGAATCGCTACAACGTTAATGAGGGTTCCGGTCATTTTTCCTGGTCCAGTCTGAGTTGATAGCCCACATTGTCGGTTCTTTCACCAAGATGTGCGGCTGATATACCTCCTTAGATACGGCGTATCACAGATACGGCGTATCACAGGTGGTGCGTCCGTCGCAGTATAGTCGCCTCCCTAAACTGCGTCAACGCGGCGAAACGACACAGACCTGTCAGGTGTCGGGCAACACCCGACAGGTCTCAAACAACACAAATCCCTGCGAGGGAAAGCACAACCCATCGGGCGGCCCTCGCAGGGATACGTCTCCGCATGACGTAGGGGCGAAGCATTCGCACGGGAAACCAGGCTAGACGACTGGAACCCCACGGCGAATGCTTCGCCCCTACAATTCGCTATTCGCTGACTGGCTGATTCGCCTCCATCAGCACCTTCGAGCGCGCCTCGCACTTGCGCCACGCTTCCACGTAATCGCTGGCGGAACGGAACAGCGGCGCGAAGTCCTCCACAGCCAGGCCTTGATTTCGCATGTCCTGCAGGAAGTCCGGCAGCAAACCAAAGTGCGCCACCCCGTCCAGGTTGATGTCGAAGTCGCGGCGCGACCCGGCGGTGTAGCGCTCGAGCGGCGGATTGTCGCCCTGCATATCCTGCCATTTCTTCCAGACGCGCGTCAGCTTCGAGTGCCATTCAATCGCATCAGGGTCGCGTTCATCTTCGGGCAAAGCTCGTCCGCGTTTCACCAGATAGGCCGCCCATTGTTCATCGCGCCAGCGGCCCACGATGGACGATCGTTTGGGATCCGGCTCCGTGTTCGTCGCCTCGGCTTCATCGGCCTCGGCAGCTTTATCTGCCGCCCAGAACCCGCGCGTGATGTTGTCGATATTGTCCTGCCGGAAGACCATGTGCAGCGCATTGTCCACCGTCATCAACGCGACGGGCGGCGCATCGTCTTTGGGATACCCGTCGCGATCGGGGTGGAAACCGGCCGCATATTGGGCGATGGCCTGCCACGCTTCGCGCTCGCCCTTATCATACGCATTCGGCCCCGACTCATCAAAACGATGCCAGCGATAATCGCAGATGGGCGTGGCATAGCGCACGCCGTTCACCTGCGCGTCGATCTGCGCGCGGCGTAAAGGCACGCGGTGATCGTCACCGCACGCACCATAGGCGGCAAACGTGCCGAAGCGCGGCCCCGGCATGCCCGCCGCGCCGTTCACATCGCTGCCCATAGCGACACCGCGCCCGCCCATCTTCTTGACTGCGTACAAATAGGCCGACGCCCACGCCGTGCTGGAACCCGCGCACGATTGCGGCACTTTGTGCGCCCACTCCGGCACGACGTTGCCAAAGTCCAGCACATCGCCCTGATTGAGAATCGGCGCGACGACGCCCCCCAGCCGACCGATCCGTTCCACCTGATCGGCCCGCTTGGCGTTTTCATGCGCCACCTTGTGCACGTCGTCGGTGCCATAGTGTTCGGGGTCGTGATGATCAAATTCCACGTCCGCGCTAAAGGACAGATCGCGGAACCAGCAGTGCGAGGAAATGACCGGGTACGCATGCCGTTCGGCCATGTCCAACGTCGTGTCCGTGGCCTTCTGCGACATGTGATCGACGTCGATAATGATCCCGCGCCGCATCATTTCCTGCAACAGGATGACGCCGTATTCGTTGAGGCCGCGCGTGTTGGCGTGCCCGCCGCCCACGTTCGGCTCGTTCATCGCCTCAAACAGATCGCGCACTGCCGGCACCTCCCGCAGCAAGGTCTGCCCGCTCTGGCGTGGCCTGGTCGGCGACAGCGACTCGCCGCTGGCGACCACCGTGCGCTCCATACTCTCAAACGCCTCGTCGCCGTCGCGATCCAATCGGTAGCGGATACCGCTTTCCCAGGCGTTTTCTACTTCGTAGTGGTGGCCCGTCACAAACACGTTCAGCATATCGAGCAATCGCATGTAGACGGCTGTCCCGCCGAAGGCGTTATCGGTCAGATGGATGGGCGTGATCTGGCGGATGCCCAGATCGTACAGCCAGTCCAACTCCTGCCCGATGAGCAGCCGCGCCCGATCGAGATCGTCGCCGCACTCGGCTTGCAGGTCTTCCAGCCGCCGCCAGTTGCCCAGCGAATCCACCTCGACGCCCAGCACCACGGCCAACTTATTCGCCTTGATGATGGCGCGGGCGTCGTCGGCGGACAAGGCCAGTTGCAGCCAGCCCTGCCCCGGTCCGCCCGCCTGTTGATCGAGATCGAAGATCATCCGCTTCATGGCGATGGTCTGCCGCTCGATGGCGCTGCGATCGTCGGTGGGCAAAGTGGGATTGGTGCGCGTGCCCAGCAATTCGTTGTTGACGGCCAGGCAAGTGATGAGGCGCAGCCCGCCTTGATACGCGCGATACAACCAATCGACGTAGGCCTGCTGATGAACGAGGGTAGTGAAGCGCGGCCAGATGATGAAGTCCGGCCAGCCCCCGCCGGCTGGATGACCAAACTCGGGGTTGATGTCGATCAGACCGCCGTGGATGGGTTCGCACGACGCCAGCGCATTTTCCATCGCCGCGTCGCCGGTGCGATCCGGATCATAGGGCAGCCCCCAGAAGGCATTGCCGCCGAAAGTCAGATGCGCCATGAGGTGCGCGTGGAGATCGGCAAAGCCCCATAATTCTGTGCCAGGCTCGACTTGCCAGTAGTCACCCCCCAGCGGCACCCGCGGTGTTGACGCCTCCAACGAGTCTTTGTCGCCCATAATGCCCCCTTGCGATTCGGACGGATAATTTGATTATAGTCACTAGCCAGGTCACAATCAATGGGTCGGACAAGGTAAACACATAGTTCTTACCAGATCACTCAACCGGGACCCGGCAAACTATGTGCGACACAGTCAGTGATGCAGAATCTGCGACAGGAAGAGTTTGGTGCGTTCCTGCTGCGGATTGGAGAAGATTTGAGCGGGGGT
>JACRBO010000832.1 GCA_016219235.1 Chloroflexota bacterium | reverse complement strand
GTTAGCTTATTCCAATAGCCGGCACTACGCGATCCTCATCCCCACCAGTGTCAAGCGCGAAGTGATCGGAAAACTCAGGCAAGCTGGCTTATCACGGTCGCTGGCCGCCATTCGTGTTTTCGCGGCATCCCTGTGGCTGCTCCTGGCCGAAGTCATCGACGAAGCGACAGACATCAGAATTGATCCAGAATACGCGGGGCATGAGGGCGACATCAAAGCGGCGCTGCTACGCGCGGCCCAACACAACGGGCGAAAAGTGGAACCGCACACCATTTTGTTTGGGCAGATTGGAAAACTATCGCGTGCCCACGAGTGCGCGATCAATGTCTATCGGGGCTGGCAGCGCCCTGATCGCGTTATTACGGCGGCTGATTTACGCGCTGTGTTGAGGCAACAAAAATGATCGGGGGGGGCTTGCGCCGCAGACCTCGCCTGCACCAGGGCTTTTTAGTTCCGAGGATTCAACCGAGGCACCCGATCCTGATTAAAGGATAGCACCGATCGGGCACAAGCGCAATAGGGTAAATCAGGCGTATAGTAACATCGCAAATTTGCGATAAACACACAACTGCCCCGTCGGCGCGCCCTCGGAAGCGCTCGATGGGGCAGTGTGCGCTGCTCAACACCCTCGGAGGAATTACCTACAGTTTGATCTCTGCTCGCACCTGAACGGCCGTGCCACACTTCAACGCAGCCTGCGCCAACTGCTGGGCCTGCGCAAAGTTCAAGGCTCGCACCTGGGCTTTGACACCGGGAATAGACGGCACGCTGACACTGAGTTCATCGACGCCCAGACCAACCAAAATCGGCACAGCGTGCGGATCAGCGCCCAACTCGCCGCAGATGCCCACCCACTTGCCGGCCGCATGCGCCGCTTCGACCGTGCGCGCGATCAACCTTAGCACGGCGGGATGTAAACCATCGGCTTTAGTCGCCAATGTCGGATGCATGCGATCCATCGCCAGTGTGTACTGCGTCAGATCGTTCGTCCCGATCGAGAAGAAATCAACCTCGGGCGCGAAGGCGTCGGCCATGAGCGCGGCGGCGGGCACTTCGATCATGATGCCGACTTCGACGGCGGGCAGATACAATTCGGCGCGAATTTCTTCGATCATGGCGCGAGCCGCTCGCACTTCCGATAAGTCCGCGACCATCGGGAACATGATGCGTAAACGACCGAACTCACTGGCTTTGAGGATCGCGCGCAATTGCTCGCGCAAGAGCTGCGGGCGCTCCAGGCACAATCGGATGCCGCGCACGCCGAGGAAGGGATTGTCTTCGTGCGGCATCTGAATGTAGGGCAAAGGCTTGTCGCCGCCGATGTCGAGCGTGCGGATGATCACCGGTTTCTGTTCGAGCGCAAGCGCGACATCGCGATAGACTTCAAATTGTTCCTGCTCGGTGGGCGCGATCGATCGATCGAGAAACAGGAATTCCGTGCGTAGCAAGCCTACGCCTTCCGCACCCGACGCATTCGCTTTTTGCGCATCCTTCACCCCGCCGATGTTCGCCACGATCTCCACTTGATGTCCATCGACTGTGATCGCCGGATCAGCCGATCGGGCTTGATCGGCTGCGCGCTTCGCCTGAAAGCGCTGCTGTGCTTCGCGCGCGCGCGTCAGCGTATTCTCATCCGGCTCGACGACGATCGTGCCCGCTTGCCCATCCACGATGACGATGGTGCCATTGGCGATGGCCAACACACTCTCGCCCGCGCCGACGATGGCCGGAAGCCCCAACGCGCGCGCGATGATGGCCGAATGCGCCGTAGGGCCGCCGCCGGCTGTGCAAAAACCCAGCACGCGATCACGCGGCAGCGCAGCCGTATCCGACGGCGACAGATCGTGCCCGATGACGACCACGGGCTGATCGGGCCACGCGGGAATATCCGCTGCCTTAGAGTTGACGAGCAAGCGCAAGACACGATAACCCACGTCGTGAATGTCGGTAGCGCGCGCGGCCAACAACGGATCGCTGAGGGCGGCTAAGGCTTTGGCGCGCTCTTCGATGCTGGCCTGCCACGCCCGCGACACGCTGGCCTGTTGATCGATGCGCTGCTGCACCGAGTCGAGCAAATCGGGATCGTCGAGAATTTCC
>JACRBO010000096.1 GCA_016219235.1 Chloroflexota bacterium | reverse complement strand
CGCATAGGTAAGCTGATTGAATGGTCAGGACGCTGATTTTGAATAAGTCGTCATTGCGAGCCGCAACGCGGCGAAGCAATATCAGGCTCGATTGGACGGAGATTGCTTCGCCGCGATGTTGCTGCGGCTCGCAATGACGTATAGTGAAAATTACAGGCCGCCGGTTTTGTCGATGGCGAAACGATAGCCCAAACCATACACGGTTTCGATATACCTGGGATGTTTGGCGTCGGGTTCGATCTTGGTGCGTAGATTGCGCACGTGCACATCGATGGTGCGTTCGTAGCCTTCGTAGGCATCGCCCGACATGCGATCCAGGAGATCGAGCCGCGAGAAGACCTGGCCGGGCGCGGCCATCAACGCCGCCAGCAGTTCGAATTCAGACGGCGTCAGATCGATCAGTTGATCGCCGACCTTGACAGTGCGCCCGCCGCGATCGAGCACGATGTCGGCCGCCCGCAGCAGATCGGGTTCGACGGCCGCTTTCTGCACGCGGCGCAAGACGGCCCGCACCCGCGCGATGAGTTCGCGCACGTTGAAGGGCTTGGTCAGGTAGTCATCCGCGCCCAGTTCCAGTCCCAGGATTTTGTCGGTGTCTTCGATTCTGGCCGTGAGCATGATGACGGGCGTGGCCGCTTCTTTGCCGTAGACGCGCATGAAATCGTAGCCGCCCATCTCCGGCATCATCAGATCGAGGATGATCAGATCGGGCTTTTCGTAGCGCGCCACGTACAGCGCCTCGCGACCATTGGCGGCCTCGACCACGCGGTAGCCTTCCTGCTCCAGGTACACGCGGATCATCTCGCGCAATTTGGCCTCATCGTCGACGATCAGAATGGTTTGGCTCATGGTGTTGATTATACAAGTCTTACGAAAAATTCTCACGCTAAGCAGCAAAGACGCAAAGTTGTAAGTTTTTCTTTGCCGCTATGCTGCTATGCGTGAGGTTTACTGACTCTTCAGTGCCGGATGATAATACGTGGCCGCGACGGCTAACACAGCAGCCAGTCCCAACATCCCCGGCGCGAGAAACGGACTCGCGCCGCCCAGCGCGCCGGCGAGGATTTGCCCGGTCGTGGCGTCGGGATGAATCTCCAGCACAAAGCCCAGGTTACTTTCGATGTGCTCGATTACGCCGAACACACTGCCGAGCGTGACCGCGCCCATCAGCCAGCGCAGGCCGATCAGGACGGGCCGCTGTGGGCGCAGCAGCGCCGCGCCCACAGCCACCAACCCGACTCCGCACAATATAAACGGCAGCCATTGAATCGCTTCTTGCGTGTGGTTGATCACCCACAACTCTAAGATCGTGCCCGCTAAGAGTAAACCCGCGATCACCAGTAAGAATCGTCTCAGTCGCGCAAGGACGACATCGTTCGTCATGGCGTGCTCAGATAGGTCTGCGCAACGACGGCTTCAGACGCTGATATGTACGCCGCCAACCTGGTCAGGAACGCTTCGTTCGACGCGAACGGTCGCGCCGCGATCAGCTCAGCCGCTTCATTCGCATCCAGCCCTGGAATCTGCTGCAACGTCGCCGCGTCCGCTTCGTTGATGGCGATAGGCACGTAGACATACTTCTCGTATTCGGCTACTTGCGCATCGTCCACGTACTTGCCGATCTCGCGCCGGAACTGTTGAATGCTGACGTACGGTCGATACTCCAGAGACTCTCGAATCATCCGATTGCCCATGCCCGGAATCCCGGCCAGCAATTCATCGGCGGTGGCGGTGTTCAGGTTCAACTTCGTGCTGACGATGGCTGTGCTAATGGTCGCGGTTGGCTCAGGGGCGACTGTTGCGGCCGGTGCGGTCGTAGGAGCCGCTGCGGGTACAGTCGTTGCCGCAGGCGCTGCCGGGTTCTGATTGGTCGTCGCCGCAGCGGTGGTCGGCGCGGCCGTTGTCGGGGCAGCAACTGGCGCAATCGGCGCCGGAGTCGCGGTGGGCGTCGAACTGCACGCCGCCACCGTCAGAATAAGCAACCCTAAAGCCGCTCGCTTTATCAGTGATCGAAACATAGTCTCTATTCTCCCTTGAATGTGTAAATTCTAAATCTTATACAGTCGATGCCGCGCTCGGTGGTGAAGCCGATCGGGTTGAACGCAACTGCTTGAGTGTCCGCGAGGCCAGTACGATCACGATGGTGATGATGGTCATGATCAGCAGGTTCCGGCCGATCCCGCTGAGGTCAAAGAGACTTGCGCCGCCGCGCTCCTCTCGATCGCCCTCGCTACGCCCAAAGCCCCCGCGCTGAAAACCATCTTGCTCAAATTTGGGGCGTGCGCCATCCGTGGGCAGCGGGCCGTTGAACTCGCGCCCAAAGGGCCGCCCGCCTTCAAAGCCTTCGCGGCCCAGCGGCTCCAGATTGCTAAATGCTCCGACCGAATTCAACGCCCCTGCGATCCCCACGACCACTAACGCCGCCACCAGAATGATCGAGATGCGAACGATGATCTTCATGCTTGCACCTCCGATCGGGCTTTGGCCTGTCCCCGATTGAAGATCGGATCGATCAGGTAGCGCTTGAAAGTCTTGACGATCCACGACCAGTGCAAGGCCACGTGCGCGCCGGTCAGCATCACGCCGATGTCCGACGTCAGGCTATGTAAGATCCGCCATGTGCCTTCACGCGGGAGGCGAATGCCAAACAGCGGCAGCGCTACTTCCGAGATCATGATGCCCGTAAAGATAATCAGCGTCACATCGATAAATAGCAGGGCATTCAGCGCGTAATTGATCCGCGCGGAGCCTTGCACTTTGCCAAAGAAGCGCCTGGTTACGCCTACGATCCACTGCCAGTGCAACAACAAGTGGACGATGATGGCCGCGCCAAAGGCCAGACTCAGCCACTCGTGAATGGCGATGCCGCTGAAGCGCGGCGCAGTGGTGATGAGAAAGGCCATGAAGATGGTGGCGTCAATAAACAGGTCTACTTTGGTCCGATTGAGTTTCTTGCGTTCTCCGGTCATATATTGAAGTCAACCTCACGGCGTTTGATGCTGAAATTGTAGCAAGAACTTATTTAGAGATTATTAAGGAGCGATTGGAACACTATTGGGATTTGAACGGGAAAACGGGCCATTAGTTTGGCGCACCAACTGGTCGGCATCGACCGAAGTGGGGTAAACTTATGCAAGCGAAGGGCCGATCAGAATGGGGAGGAGATGAACGATGGCTGATTCAACGATTACGCATGAACCGCATGATGATCACAACGATCATGATCATCCCGGCGGGCTGCGCGGCTGGTTGACGGAGTTATTCCGGCCGCACGCGCACGGCTATCAAGCTACGGCGCTCGATCCGGCAATGTCGCATGTGCGCGGCTTGTGGGCCGTCAAAGTGTCGTTGATCGCGCTGCTGGCGACGGCGGTGTTTCAAGTCCTCATCGTGGCGATCAGCAGCAGCGTAGCTCTACTGGCTGACACGATTCATAATTTCTCCGATGCGCTGACAGCCATTCCCCTGGGCCTGGCATTCATGCTGGCGCGGCGGGCGCGCAATCGCCGTTACACGTATGGCTATGGCCGCGCCGAGGATTTAGCGGGTGCCGTGATCGTGTTGATGATCTTGTTGAGCGCGATCGAAGTGTTCTATCAGTCATTTCAGAAGCTGGTCAACCCGGAGCCTGTGCGTGAATTGGGCTGGGTAGCCGCCGCGGCGATTATCGGGTTTCTGGGCAATGAGGGTGTGGCGCTGCTGCGCATTCGAGTGGGCCGGCAGATCGGTTCGGCGGCTTTGATCGCCGACGGGCTGCATGCGCGCACCGACGGTTTCACGTCGCTGGGGGTGCTGCTGGGCACGCTCGGGGTGGCGGCAGGGCTGCCGTGGGCGGATCCGTTGATCGGTCTGGTGATCGGCGTGACGATTTTGATCGTGGTGTGGGGCGCGGCCAAAGATATGTGGCTGCGCTTGATGGACGCGATCGATCCTGAAGTAACTGAACGGGTTGAACAGCAGGCGGCTGCGATCGAAGGGGTGATGTCGGTGCATGACGTGGCTGTACGCTGGCTGGGCCACCGGCAGCGCGCCGAGCTGCACGTCACCGTCGATTGCCAGTTGCCCACACTAGCCAGTCATCGCATTGCGGAAGAGGTGCGGCATGCGCTGTTTCACACGCTGCCCACGCTGGCCGAAGTGACGGTGCACATCGATCCGTGTGAGTGTGAGCGCAGTCAAGGACACCATATCACGGTCGCGAACCTTGCCGGTGCGTAGCCAATTGCCGGGGTGCGTTGTTGAAAAGCCGTCGCATTCGTGTCAATTCTGTACCTGGACAGTGCTAGACTTGACTATCTGCCGTTAATTCTCATGACAATCTGCTTTTTACATCGGCCGGACAGTATGGTATGTTACGATCCTGATCGGTTCGCATCTAACTTGTAACTCATCTTTAGGTAGGGCAATTGCATCTAAATTGACTGCGGGGCGCTCGATTTGCGATAATGGCCTATCCTCGCTTTGGAGCCAGCCATGCCGCAACCCGTTAGCACGACACTCACTGCCCATTTCGCTCAAATACCTGATCCGCGCCTCGATCGGACGAAAGATCATCAACTGCTCGACATTCTGGTGATCGCCATTTGCGCCATCTTGTGTGGGGCCAATGATTGGG
>JACRBO010000838.1 GCA_016219235.1 Chloroflexota bacterium | reverse complement strand
CGCGACCGCTGATGGTGCTGGCCGACGAACCCACCGCCAACCTCGACACGGCCAACGGCCAGCAGGCGATGGAGATCATGCTGCGCCTGAATCAGCAGACGGGCACGGCCTTCATCTTCGCCACGCACGATCCGCGCGTGGTGGCCTATGCGCGCCGCGTGGTGAAGTTGCGCGACGGTCGCGTGGAAAGCAACGGCACGGCGTAGCGCGACGCGCCACCTTGTTCCAAATAAATGCCCCAAACACACGTGTGTTCGGGGCGTTTTTGTTAGTTGCTTGTATCTGCACAATCGTCGTGCCCGAATGCATTCGCCAAGCGCGCCCCGCTTCGTGGACAGGGCGTGTCGGGCATCCACGTTGCCGATTAGCACTTTGGGACTCTTCCGACTAGAGCAAATTCCAAGTTGATTTACGACCCGTCATTGCGAGGAGCGGCTTTTGCGACGAAGCAATCTCCTTCACGACCCGACGAGATTGCTTCGCAAAAAGCGCTCGCAATGACGCTGCACCCGTAAAACGAGATTATCGATGACTGCTCCCGCTGGATTGTCACGCTTCGCGCGGCTGCCCAAACAATATCTGAGGCGTGCTGCACCGCTGGTGCTGACGCTGGGCTTTCGTTGTCGAGATGCTTCGCCACGCTGGAAGGAAATCGTCGAACCACGGCCGGGACGCTTTACGCATCACCTGGAGTTGTGGTCGTTGACTGACATCGATGACGAAGTCCGTGAGTGGTTAAGGGCTGCGTGGGTGAGCACGAAGTAAGACCAACATTTTCATCGGAGCAAAGCATGACTGACTGGCAATCGATCTTCGTTTACGCCAACGGGTTGCGACATCACATCGCGCGTAGCGCACGGAGTGAGAGTGGCAAGCCACCCATCGTGCTGGCACACGGCTTTTCCGACGATGGCTTGTGTTGGGCCTCGACCGCCAATCGGCTGGCCGAGAACTATGACGTGGTTTTGGACGATGCGCGCGGGCATGGTCAATCGGATGCGCCGGAGCAGGGCTATGGTCCCGAAGTACAGGCTGATGATCTGGCGGGTGTGATCGCGGCGTTGAGGCTGCACCGCCCGATCGTGCTCGGCCACTCGATGGGTGCGCAAACGGCCCTCGTGCTGGCGGGCCGTTATCCAGATGTGCCGTGCGCCATCGCGTTGGAAGATCCGCCGCCGTGGTGGTCGCCTGATTTTGAAGCGCCGTATTCTCCCGTGTGGCTGACGCAAGTGCGTGCCTGGCTGATGGGACTGAGGCAACAACCGCGTGAGGCGATTCTGGCGGCGCAGCGCGCCGCCGCCCCGGACTGGCCGGAAGTTGATCTGGAACCGTGGGTCGATTCCAAGTTGGCCTTCAATATGAATTTCTTCGACGGCCTCAAGGCGCCCACTTTCGACTGGCCCACGCTCTTGCGTGCCATCCGTTGTTCTGCATTGCTCATCACCGGGGATCCCAAACTGAGCGCGTTAGTAACGCCACCGTATGCCGCAGCGCTGAAGACGTTACTGCCGCAAGTGCAGATTGCACATGTGGCCGGGGCCGGGCATAGCATCCGCCGTGATCAGCATCAGCGCTACATGGCCGCGTTGGAACCGTTCTTGTTGCAAGTGGCGCGTAGCGCCGGGTCGAAGAAACCGCGCACATCTGGCGGCGTAAAGGTTATTTGACCTCCCCCTTCATTCTCGCTATACTTGCCACAGCCCGTTTACTGACGGAGGTCCGGCGCGACGCAGCCACCTCACCTGCGAGTCACACTGATGAACTTAACTCAACTCCGCGTGTTTTACAACGAGCGCCGCCGCAACCTGCCGGGCCTGATCGCGTTGGCGATTGTGGGCGTCCTCAACTGGATTGTATCCGATGCGCTGGATTTCACGGCGATTGTGGCGGAACTCAATATCGACGTGCACGCCTTCGATCAGGTCGCGAACACGCTGCTGCCCGAGTTCGGCCTGTTTGGCCTCCTGTTTGTTATCGCCGTCATCGGTTGGCTGCTCGATTGGGATCGGGTGACGCGCTGGGTGTTCTTGCTGGCCAACGGCATCGCCACTTTCAACGTCAGCAACTACGTGTTTGATTTGCTGTTCTCCATCACCAAACGTGAGGGCAATCGCGATGCGGCGTTGCTGCTGGTGGATGCGGTGCTGGTGTGGATGATGAACTGGATCGTGTTCTCGATCTGGTTCTGGATTCTGGATGCGGGCGGCCCCGATCGACGCGGCACGACCCACGCGAAGCGCATCGAGTTGCAATTCAAACAGCAGGAAGAATCGATTCCGGGCTGGGAACACTGGCGGCCCGGCTTTCTCGATTACTTGTTCGCCGCCTTTGGCAGCAGCACCTCGCTAGGCCCCAACGATGTGTCGATCCTCTCGCGCCGCTTCAAGATTCTGACGATGGTGCAGACCCTCAACTCGCTGGCGGTCGTGGCCTTGATCGCCGGCCGGGCGATCGGGCTGTTTACGGCTTCGCGTTGAATCCGTCGAGCAAAAGACAACCGCGACGCACCAGCTGTGCGTCGCGGTTGTCGATCGACGGATCGCCACTCACTGCATTGGATCGAGGCCCAGCGGATCGACGAGGGGATCGCCGCCGAGCGGTGACCCGGCGCGGGTCTCAAGTTCGAGTTCGTGAGTTATATCGGGCTGCTGATAGGGCGGCAGGGTGCCGGGTGACTCTACAGCGACTTCATCGGACATGATCATCTCCTTGAGGTTGGATTGACGCAGAGACGGGTGAACTGGGAGCACGGCGCGTGAGTCGCCAAACGGCTACGCCCAGCGTGAGTAACAACAGCAGGCCGAGTCCGCCACCGCTAGCCGATTCGATCGGGCTGGAAGTGGCGGCGAAAGATTGGACCGTGACGGCCGTGGGCGAACCTGCGCCACCGATCAAGAAGTAGTTGCTGCCTTGCTCCACCGTGACGTTGTCGGCCGCACACGGTTCGCCCGGAGTCGTGCCACACGGCGTCGTGCCGACATCGGCCCACGCGCCAAGCCACGGATAGAATTGATACGTGGTATCGTTGCTGATCGAATCTTCAGCTGCTGTAGTATGGAATGTCATGTCCAGAATGTACATGTCGGATAGTTCGACATCCACGCGAAAGCAGCGGGCACGATAGGCCGGGCTGCCAACATCACCTGTGCATTGGGCGGCATTGCCGCGAATTACAACACTAACCTGGCCGAGATTGTCGGTTGTGGTGATGTCCACGCCCTGGTACTTGTCGGTGCTGAATTGCAGGAAACTTGCCGAACTATTGTCGATCGTCTGCGTCTGTCTGAGTGTGCCATAGTTGGTCACGGTGTCGGTGACGGCGGGCGTGGTGGTGATGAAGACCCCGGCCGTGGGGCTGATGACGAGCCGATAGAACAGTGTCTGATTCGCGCCGCCGATGGCCTGCGGATCAACGCCGTCAAACCCTACTTCATAGGTGTTGGCGATGAACTCGCCGTCGTTGATCCACGTGCCGCCGACGGAGATGTCGTTGGTCAGTTCCAGCACACCTTCCGCGCCGATCTCGACATCGCCGTAGTCGCTGGCGCTCTTGAGTTTGCCTTTGGTAACGGTCAGTTTCTTGGTCACTTTGAGTTTGCCGACGATGGTGACGGTGTCGGTCTTGTTGGTCTTGTTGATCGTCAGCCGGTAGAAGTCGAGGGGGTTGCCGGTCAGCGTCTGATTGCCGCTGCCGGTGAGGGTGAGCGTGTGTTGTTGGCTGGTCGCGTCCAGGGTGCCCAGCACCTCCAGGTCAACATCAAGTGAGAGGTCCGCATTCAACACGACATTCAAGCCGACGGGGATGACGTACTTCGCGCCGGGCGGGCAGGCCCCAAAGGCTATCGTCCAATCGACAGTGCCGGAGCCGACGCCGATGCATGGTTCGGGAGCGGTGGGCAGCAGCACGCGCGTATAAATGCCGGGAATGGACGGGTAATTGAGGGACGCACCTGCTTCCCAGACTGTTGCAAACAGATCGCTACCCAGCGCGGTCAGATATGGCATGATCTGATCGCCCTTGCGATACTGGTTAATCTCAAAATCGGTGGTGTCCACTGCCGTACCCGTCGAAGTGAAGCGCCGTCCAAAGATGCCGTTGTAGTCATAGTCGCCGATAGCGGATTGCCAGCCGATCACGAAGCCACCGCCCGAGAGGGCCGCGACACTGGGATTATTTTTGTAACTTGCCACAATTGTGTTGGCCTGGGTGGTCGTGCCTTGCGCTGTGCCGGTGTTGGAGTAGCGTTGAAAGAAAACGTCTGTGACTGTCCAGCCGACCATATCGTTGGCATAGCTGTCCCAGGCGATCACAAAACCACCGCCGATCAAACCAGCTACACGTGGACGAGGCAGATAGTCTGGTGGCGGCGAAGAGCTACCATCGGTTATCACGGGAATGATGGTGCTCGGCGCGCTGCTCACGCTGGCCGAGATATTGTATGTGCTTGAATCGCCCCAGGCTACAGCGTAATCCCCGTTGCTCAACGCTGCGATGGCAGGGTTGACATCGGTTGTTCCGGCGTGAATGCTCAGCTCGCTCCCATTCTTCGACCCGTCGGCCGCGTTAAACTTTTGGGCCCGAATAGAGCCGGCCGAATTCCAGGCAATCACGAACGAACCATCGGTCAAAGTGGTGATGGCGGGGGTAGTTTGATCGCCGGCTACGGTCGTATTAGCGGTCAACTCACTGCCAACTGCGCCGTTCGCCTCCACAATTCGATAGCCAATATCATACCCGTTGCTGGTCGTGCTTCGTTGATAAGCGACGACGTATCGGCCGGTGTTCAGGGGCGCGATAGCCGCCTGGTATGTATCGACACCGTCGCCAACCGGTGTAATGGCAAAGGCGGCTGCTGTGGCCGTGCCCGTCGAATTGAATTGGCGGCCATAGATGCCGCCGTAGTCATAGCCGGCGCCCGTGCTGGCCATGGCGTCGCCGCCATGCCCAAACTCACTCCAGACGGCCACATAGTTGCCGGTGCTCAGCGTGGCGGCTTGCGGCTTGCCGTAACCTGAATAGACCGGCGTGACCGTGCCGGCAGCGGCATCGTTACTAAAGTTCAAGTCTTGAGTGGAGTCCGCCACAATGT
>JACRBO010000837.1 GCA_016219235.1 Chloroflexota bacterium | reverse complement strand
TGTCTCGAACTTTAGCGGCGTGATCTTGATCTGCGTCTGGTCCTTAAACAGATCCGATGGCACATCCAATTGAATCCGTTTGTCCGCCGATACCAGTCGCCCGCCGGCCTGATCTACCGTGAGTTGCACTGCACCGGGTACAGGCGTCTCCTTCACTTCCGGTGTAGCCGTCACTTCCGGCATAGGCGTGGCAACGGGAATCGCCTTGCTGTCCGGGGTTACGTCCACTGGAGGAATTGCGGTGACGATCGGTTCCTCTATAGGCACAACCGTCGCCTTCACCGAATCGGTAACACTGGCCGTAACGGATACGGCTGGAGAAGAAGCCGCTGTTGACTCACTTGGCGCTTGTGGTGACTCAACCATGGGCTTGGCTTGAGCCACCGGCACAGCAGACGGCAGCCCGATTGTGCTCAGCAACATGGTGAGGGAAACTACAGCACGGATAAAGCGATCCAACGTAACGGCAGATAGACGACGCATGACAGACTCCTCGTGAGTGAGTGTGTCTGCCTCCCCAGGCAATTTCCAGCGCTCCAGATTCGTATCCCCGCGAATATCTCCACTGCACCGATAGCGCGCAGTAGAGTATGGAGCGCCAAGTCATAATTATCACAGCGGTGTTTATTGAGCGTGTTTTCACGAACACCGAAGATGTTTATAGGCTGATCGTGAACTCGACGTTCAGCGCCCGTCAGATGAGGGGCGACCTGGGTGTCATAGTAACATGGGCCTATGACAGTTTCTATGATAGAAACAGCCACTTTCCTTACGAATTATGCGAACATGGTATGAATTTCGTGAATAAATTCACTCGCATAATCCTAATTAACACGCTGTTGGCCCAAGCCCATGCTATAATCCCCGCCGATGATCACCAAACGTCACCTCGGCTATACCTTTATCGCTGTCGGGCTGCTCGTCATCGCGGGCGTGCTGGCGGCCAACTTCATCGGCGCGCGCGATGCGGGCTTCGGGCCGCTGCAAGTCATCGGGCTGGCGGCGGGCGCAGGTTTGATTCTCATGGCGATTCCGTTGATAAGGTTAGGCGATCGACCGGCGTGACCAATGACAAATGACCAATGACAAATGACCAACTGACTACCCGACCACCAGACCACCCGACTACCCGACTATCCAACTACGTCACTAAAACACTCTATGCTTTAGCCATCCTCGCCTTTGTCAGCTACTTCATCATCTACTGCCTGTACGCCTTCTCGCTGTTCCGCTTCCCCTACGATTACGATCAGGGCGAAGGCTTTGAACTGAACGACAGCCTCCTCCTGTCACAAGGCCAGTGGCCGTATCGCGATAACGAAGTCTATCCGTTTTACGCCAGCAATTATCCGCCGCTGTTTCACCTGCTGGTCATTCCGCTCTTTTCGATCTTCGGGCAAACGCTGCTGGCGGGGCGCGTGCTGGCCTTTGCGCTGAGCCTAATCCTCGCGGCGTTGGCCGGTTGGGTGGTACACGCGCAGACACGCGATCGGCCCATCGCTGTGTTGTCCGGCCTCATGGTGCTGGCCTCCAACTTCATCTATCACGTCGGGCCGTTGTTCCGCCAGCATCTGCCGATGGTGTTGTTTGAACTGCTGGCCGTGATCGCGATGAGCAAGTATGACGACGCGAAGCACAGCAAACGCAACATCCTCCTGTCGATGCTGGCCTTGTTGGCGGCGGGCTACACCAAACAACTCGCCGTGACGACCGTGGCCGCCGTGCTGATCTTCTTGTTCTTGCGGTCGCCGAAGAAATCCATCGTCGCGGGCGTGGGACTGGCCGTCGTGGCGGGCGCGATTTTTCTATGGATGAATATCGCCACACAGGGGCAGTGGTTTCTCAACGCCATCACGGCCAATGCCAACGCCTATGACGTGCATCAGGCGCTCGATCTATTCCGGCAGTTCTTCAGCCTGCACTTCGTGATCGCCGCCTTCGCCGTTGGCTACAGCGTCTACGAACTGTACTGGTCGCGATTGAGCGTCTTCACGATCTGGTTCACGCTGGCGCTCATCGCCTCGGCGCTGGCGGGCAAATGGGGCGCGGGTGAAAGTTATTTCTCCACGGCGATTGTGGCCGCGTGTGTAGTGTCGGGTCTGGCGCTGGCGAAGATCAAGCAAACACTGCCCGTCTGGCAACCGCGCCTCGCCCCGATCGTTTTAGCAACGATCCCCCTGCTCTATCTCTTGCAGGCGTATGGCGTGCGCCACCTGCCCACCGACGGGCCGATCTTCGGCGCGATTGCAGATCTGATCGGAGTGGGGGGCAATGCGTCTGTGTACGAAGGCTATCCCTATTACGACGCGATCGGCTACACGCAGGTGGGCCACTTCCCCACCGAGGCCGATGCCGCCGCGGGCGATCGCATCGTGGACACGATCAAACTCACGCATAAACCGGCGTTGACCGAAGAGGCGCTGTTGGCCTTGCGCGCCGATCAGCCTGTGGTGACGAATCCGACCCAGTTGTTGAACCTGTGGAACAATCGCGCCTTCGACCCGACCGATCTGATTGCCATGATCGATCGGCAGGCGTTTGGCCTGGTGGTGTTCCGCGCGCAGTTCTATCCGCCGCCCGTGCTGCAAGCCATCGGCGCGCGCTACGAGCCGCTGACCGAGATCACCATGAACGGCTTTCCCTATCGACTGCTCGTACCTCGCAAGGACTACGGCGCGGGCTGCGACGAAGCCCGTTTCTACGGCTCGATTGCGAAACTCAAGTCGCTGCTGCCGGAAGGGGTGAGCGTGCGCATCGCCGATCGCGATTCGCGCCCGACGAATTGGACTGGCCCTAAAGGTGTATCCGAATTGGAATTTGTGGCCGGATCGCGCGGCGTGATCGATCGGGTGTGGATTGGGCCGCTGACGTGGGTCGGCACGCCGCCCGCCGACGGCAACGGCGCAACTCGCCTGGGGCAGAATCAATGCTTCCAGTTCTTCGATCTGATCACCGACGTGGACGGCGTGTGGCCCAATGCCCGCGCCGCCATCGTCGAAAGTCTTGGTATAATGCCGTGAGGTTCGTAACTGGTAATCGGTGATCAGTAATCGGTCAATCCGTCAACCAGTCGACCAGTTACCAGTTGACCAATCACCGATCGACCGATTACCAATTGACCAATCACCAGTTACCAATCGACCATCATGCTCAAACCCGTCACCGGCTTCCAGATTAAACTACCCGAGTTCGAAGGCCCGCTCGATCTATTGCTGTATCTGATCGAACGCGAAGAGCTCGACATCACGCGCGTGTCGCTGGCTAAGGTCACGGGCGCGTATCTGGAATACATTCACGTCCTGGGGAAGTTGCAGGTGGACGCCGTGGCCGATTTTCTGGTGGTGGCGGCGAAGCTGCTGCTGATCAAAAGCGAGGCGCTGCTGCCGCGCCCGCCCGCGCCCAAAGCCGCGGACGAAGAAGACCCCGGCGATGAACTGGTGCGGCAGTTGTTGATGTACAAGCAGTACAAGGAATCGGCGCGCACGTTGGGCGATCGGGAAGCAGCCGGCCTGCGGACCTATGTGCGCATCGCGCCGCCGCCCAAGATCGAAGCCAAACTCGATCTATCCAACGTCACCGTCGATCTGCTGATCAAAGCGGTGCGCAGCGTACTCGATCTGGAGAAGCCCGCGCCGTCGGTCGGCACGGTGGTCAAGCCCTTCACGCTGACCATCCGCGATCAGATGGGCCTCATCGAACGCATCCTGCGCTACCGGCCCAACCTCAGTTTTAAGCGCATGCTGCGCCGCGCGCAAAATCGCGTGGAAATCATCGTGACGTTTCTGGCCGTGCTGGAACTTTTACGCCGCCGCAAAGTGGAGGTGGAACAAGACAGCACGTTTGGCGACATTTTGATCCTGCCGGTCGCCACGCCGCCCGTTGATGACACGCTGATCGACGACAACGAAGAATCAGAGTTCGAAATTCCGAAGGTTGCCGAGGAAGAAGCCCCCGCCGAGGAATTTAAGTTCAGTCAGCCAGTACCTGATGAAGCAGAATCAGCGAATCAGTCCGCCTCCGGCACTCGCGATTCGCTGACTCGCTGATTTACGCGCCTTCCACCGCCATGCCCACAGCCCGATCAAACCGCCCACGGCATCAAACACCACCGCGCTAAGCTCCGAGCTGCGGCCCGGCGTAAAGCGTTGATGAAGTTCATCGCTCGCGCCATAGACCGTCACCACGATCAGCGCAATGATAAACGTGCGGCGATCGGGCAGCCGGCCGTCACTCAAGGCGCGCAGCACCAGCCAGCCCAGCAGCGCAAACTCAATCAGGTGCGCGGTGCGATGCACAATCGCGTCGGTGGTATCCCCGCCGACCTGAGGCATACTGCCAATCGACGACCCGATAAAAATCACGCCCATCCACAGCAGGACGGGCAGCCATAAGTTGAGAGATTTCTTCATATCAACCGGCAGCGTACAGTTGTTCCACACGCTCGCTCAAGCGCGCCCAATCAAACCGCGCGCGCACATCATGCTGCGCCGCCGCGCTCAACCTCGCCCGCCGTTCAGGCGCACGCCATAAATCGATCACGGCATTCGCCATCGCCGCCACATCGCCGGCGGGCACGAGCACGCCCGTGTCGTTGTGACGGATGTATTCCGTATTCTGCCCCACTGCATCTGCGACAACGGGCACGCCCGCCGCCAGTAGATCGATCAACTTTACCGAACACTTCGTGCGATTGATCAAGGTATCGTCAAATGGAAAGAGCGCGATACTTGATCGGGCAAACATCGCCGGCAATAGGTCAGGCTGAGTCCAACCCGCATACTCGATTGATCCCCGCAGCCCGATCGCCTCCGCTTGCCTCAGCAGCCGCTCTTCCTCGCCGAAGAACCCCTTGCCCACCACCAGCAACTTCGCCTCCGGCACTTGCGCAACCACGCGCCGCAGCACCTCAATCACGCGCTCAACCTTGAACTCAAAAAACCGCGTGTAAAGCAAAATGCGAAACTCACCAGGCGAATCATTATGAATTATGAATTGTGAATT
>JACRBO010000836.1 GCA_016219235.1 Chloroflexota bacterium | reverse complement strand
TCGCGCTTGACGGACTGACCAGGTGGGCTGAAGAACTAAAATCAGTCAGACGCAGCCAGTAATCCGAATCCCCGACAAGTGACAAGAAGCCGCTGTCAAGTCGAAATCGACTTGACAGCGGCTTCTTCCGGCTTGACTTTGGAGGAAACCGGGGTGTATGCTGATGTCAAATCTGGTTCTCCAACTGGACACTTATCAGGGCGGGGGTAAACCATCCATTGTCTGCATTGGAGGGTTCATGTACCGCTTGCTGATCGTCTTGAGTCTCTGGTTCACCCTCACCGGTTGTACATCGCCGGCACCGATTGTTCCGGCTCACACCAACACGCCCCGCGCAACGGTCACGCCATTGGGCAGTGGACCGGACAACTTTGGCACACCGTCAAGGGTCGTGACGCAAATCGTTGTGGTTGAAGTCACTCGATTAGTCACCCTGACACCTCCACCCACTTCAGCCGACACACCTGTGCCCAGCCTCACGCCTATGCCATCGCCCACCCTTGCGCCAACCTACGCTGGCCCGTGGGTATCAGTCGGATCGATGACCAGTCCACGCAGCTGGCATTCGGCCACCTTACTCCGCGATGGGCGCGTCTTGATTGTGGGTGGAGCCTCACGCAGCCTAATTTCGCACATGGCGTGTCGCACACAGCGACATTGCTCAAAGACGGGCGCGTCTTTGTGATGGCCGGCGCCAAACAATCGGGGCCGTCCGGTGCGGATGATCGCGCGGAAATCTTCGATCCCAAAACGAATGTCTGGCAAATAGCGGCTTATCATGAGTCTACTGATGGCGGTCATTCCGCTGCACTCCTGACCGACGGACGCGTCTTGATCGCCGGAGGAAGAGCAGAATCAGCGATCTATGATCCAGTCCTCAATACCTGGCAATCGACTGGAAAACTGGGGATTCTGCGGAGTCAAGCGCAAGCGGTGTTGTTGCGTGACGGCCACGTGTTGCTCACAGGGGGAATTCCTTATCCTGAGGGGGACAGTGTTCTTGACAGCATTGAAGTCTACGATCCGGTCACCAACACCTGGCGGCCAGCTGCGCTATTGACGCAGGCGCGCTGCTGTCATACCGCAACTTCGTTGCCAGATGGCCGGGTGTTAGTCGTGGGCGGCTGGAACTCGGTTGGCGGTTATGAAGCCGCGCTGCTCAAAACGACCGAAATCTATGATGACCAGAGTGGAACCTGGAGCACGTTGGCATCTACAGGTACCGGGCGTGTTGAGCATACCACCACACTTTTGCTCGATGGGCGAATCTTAGTAACCGGTGGTGAACTCAAGCGGGGCGTATTTCTCAACAGTGCCGAGGTCTTAGCACCATAGTCCAGTCTGTTCGCGGCGGCTAAATCTTCTCACCGCACCATTCCACGCACGTTCACTCGGCGGATTGTCGCTCAACGATAATCGTGCCCGTATGGGGATAGGTCGCCGCTCGGCCAACACGGCGTCGGCATTCGCCAGTCGGATTGGCATACACGTCGATTTCGCCTGTTTTCAGGGTTAACGGCCACGTCTCCACTTCGATCAACATCTCGCACACGCCGGGCACATCGGGGACGGTCCAAGTGCGCCACAACTTATCTACGGTGACGAAGCGCGCCCGTTGATAAGTTGGATCGAACGCCCAGCGATTGGCGGCCAGTTCCAGGTGACAGCTTGAAAGTCACAGAGGTCAGCCTTCCGGCCAGACGGCGCGCAACAGCGCGGGCAGCACTTCACCCGAAGCCGCGTGCAGCGCATACGTCACCATCGAAGTGAGCGGCGTTGCGACCGGATTGATCTCGATCACCTTCGCGCCGTGCTGCATGGCGGTGCGCGCCAGTGAGGCCGCCGGTTCGACCAGGCCGGAGGTGCCAATCGAGAAGAAGACATCACACGTCGTGGCCGCTTCAGCTGCCGCGTGCAGGGCCGCACTCGGCAGCGGTTCGCCGAACCACACCACATCGGGCCGCAGTCGATCGCCGCAGCGCGGACAACGCGGTGGCGCCTCGCCCGTGTCCACCCAGTCGTCGATCACGATCTCCTCGCGAAAGCATTTGGTGCGCTGCAGATTGCCGTGCAGTTCGATCACGGCCGCGCTGCCCGCTTGTTGATGCAGGCCATCCACGTTCTGCGTGATCAACGTGAAGCGTGCCACATGCCGCGCCATCTCCGCCAGCGCGAAGTGTCCGGCGTTGGGTTTCGCTTTGGAAACCAATTCGCGCCGCCACGCATACCACTCCCACACCAGCCGCGGATTTCTCACGAACGCTTCGGGCGTCGCCAGGTCCTGCGGATCATATTGCGCCCACAGGCCCGTCTGCGCCTCGCGGAACGTGGGAATGCCGCTCTCCGCGCTCACGCCCGCGCCCGTCAACACAGCCACGTGCCTGGCCGAGCGCAGTAACTTGATCAGATCGGAAGTGAGTTCAATCATGATAAAAAGGACACAGATTACACGGATAACACGGATTTCTCAATCCGTGTTATCCGTGTAATCTGTGGAATCCGTGTCCTAAAAAATCAGCGACTGAGTTTGCGGCTGTAGAGCGTATTCAATTCCAGCAGGTTGTCGCACAGATCAGCGCTGGCCGCATCGGCGGGCATGCGCCACGTCCAGTTGCCGGCCGGCTTGCCGGGGAAGTTCATGCGTGCTTCGGTCCCCAGGCCTAGCAAATCTTGCAGCGGCGCTACGACGACATTCGCTATCGACGACCAGATCGCGCGCACCATCGCCTCGGACAATTTCGCCGCCGAGGTATTGAGGTACTTCAGGCAAAACTGTTTTTCGGCTTTAGGCGCGGTCTTGTACCAGCCCTTCACCGTGTCGTTGTCATGCGTGCCCGTGTACACCACGCAGTTGCGCACGTAGTTGTGCGGCAGGAACGGATCGGTCGGGCTGCCAAAGCCGAACTGCAAAATGCGCATGCCGGGCAGATTAAACGTATCGCGCAGTTCAACCACGTCGGGCGTGATCAGTCCCAAATCTTCTGCGATGATGGGCAGATCGCCCAACGTGCGCTGCAAGGCCGTCAAGAAATCCTTGCCCGGCCCCGGCTGCCATTCGCCGATCTCGGCCGTGGGCATGCCGGCGGGCACTTCCCAGTAAGCGGCAAAGCCGCGGAAATGATCGAGCCGGATCAGATCGACCTGCCGCAGCGTCGCGCGCAGCCGCTCAAACCACCACGCGTAACTCGATTGCTGATGCACATCCCAGCGATACAACGGATTGCCCCACAGCTGTCCCGTCGGCGAGAAGTAATCGGGCGGCACACCCGCGACCACCGTCGGTAAGCCCTGCTCGTCCATGTAAAAGAGTTCGGGGTGCGACCACGCATCGGCGCTGTCATACGCTACGAAAATCGGGATGTCGCCGATGATCTTGATGCCGCGCTCGTTGGTGTAATGCCGCAGCGCCCACCACTGCCGGAAGAACAAGAACTGCCGGAAGGCGTGGCGCTGAAACGCCTCCGATTGATACGCGGCGCTCAACGCTTGTGGATCACGCTTGCGCTGCGGCTCCGGCCAGTTGTTCCATGACACGCCGCCGTTGGCTTCCTTCAGCGCCATAAACGCCGCGAAGTCATTCAGCCACGCCGCCTCGCGCGATCGAAACGCGGTGAATTCATCGCGCAGTTGATTGGATGCGTTGGCCTTGAAATTGGCAAACGCCCGATCGAGCAGCGTCAACTTCCACGTGATCACCGGGCCATAATCCACGCGATCGGCTGGAAAATCAGGTCGATCGGCCACATCGGCTTCGGTCAACAGCCCGTCTTGCAGCAGCACTTCCGGGCTGACCAAAAACGGATTGCCCGCAAACGCCGAGAAACATTGATACGGCGAGTCGCCATAGCCGGTGGGGCCGAGCGGCAGCACTTGCCACAGGCCACAGCCTGCCTCGACCAAAAAATCAATCCAGCGATACGCCTGCGGCCCCAGATCGCCGATGCCGTC
>JACRBO010000835.1 GCA_016219235.1 Chloroflexota bacterium | reverse complement strand
GATCCGCACGCCGACATCAAACAGGATCAGCGAGGCGAACAGGCCGATCGAGAATGCGCCGAGCGCGAGCTTGAAGAAGTTGCGGCTGCGCTCGTTCAAGATCAACACGCGCGACAGTTCCAGGCGTTCGCCCGCGATCGTCAAGATCAAGAAGCCCGCCCACCAGGGCACAGCCGTGTACGCCGGTACGCCGAGTAGCCACAGCGCGTTGCCGATGAACCAGAAGCCGCTGCCCACCGCCATCGTGCCGATGTCGATCGTGGAGCGGAGGCGATAGATGAAGACAAACACGATCACCAGGCCCAACGCCGCCAGCGCGATCAACCCGCGCCCGATTTCACTCGGCAGGCCGCTGAACAAAGCGATTGAGCCGAGCGCCGACAAAATGGGCACGGCATACGCCCAGCGTTTTTGCAATGCCACCGCGCGCTCTAAACTCACGAGCGTGCCTAAAAAACCGGAGATCATCAGCGCGCCATGCTGACCCAACAGCGGCACCGGCAGTTGCGGCAGCCGCCAGCCGATACGGCCCAGCGCCGCCCACAGGGCGGCCAGCAGCACGAAGATCACTGCACCCAGGATGGGCACATGCAGGCGACTGCGCGGTCGAGCATTCACGCTAACACCGCCCGATGCGCACGCGCCAGACATCCGGCCCCTGTTCCAGATAGTCCCAGGTGAACTGGCCGTTACGCTCAAACATGAATTGATAGAACAGCGGTTTGGGATCGTGATCGTTGACCAGCACGAATGCTTCGCCTGTTGCCAGCTGCTCAAACGCGCCAAAGATCAAAGGATGCCGCTGCGCCGGGGCAACCGGGCGCACATCGACGGTCGTTTCTGCGTTCATCGTTTTGCCTTCCGGGAAGTTTGTCTCTGCATGGTAGCAGGTGATCGGCGTCGCGCCTATGATCCGGATCATGCCCGCCAAACAAAACTGCCCAACCTCGGTAAGAAGTTGGGCAGTCGTGGTGCGAACAGGATTTGCTAGGCCGTTCGAACGTTCTGGGCCTGCAGGCCTTTGGGGCCTTTGGTGACTTCGAACTCCACCTTCTGGCCTTCCTTCAGGGTCTTGAACCCTTCCATCTGGATGGCCGTATGGTGGCAGAACACATCGTCACTGCCATCATCTTGTGTGATGAAACCGAAACCCTTCGCATCGTTGAACCACTTCACTGTACCAGTTGCCATTTACTACGCTCCTTATTTGGAATTGGAGGCTGCGTCGTCGCAGGCATCTCCGTTTCCGTGTGGGCCTATTGTAAGCCCGATCAACGCGCAACACAAGGGCAAAATAACGCCGCCCGATCTGAGTTCAGATCGGGCGGCGACGGCTCCGCTAAACGCCGGAGAAATTACGGCTCTTCCGGGTTGAGCGGGATTATCGTTGACTGCTCCCGCTGGATTGCCAAATCCAGCGATCCTGAACGGCGGATTTGGCACGCCAGAGGCAGCGCCGGGAGCATCTCCCGCTGAAGTCGGAAGAACCACAATTACTTCAGGCTGGCCAGGTAGGCGATGATGTCCGCCAGGTCTTGCTCGGTCATACTGTTGCCCAGTCCGGCCGGCATCGTCGATTTGCCGCCCGCCAGATAGGTCGGGTTGTCGGGCACGATGTAGGCGTTCGGGTCCTGAATACTCTCGCGGATGTACACTTCTGCGCTCTTGCCCGGCTCGCGCGTGGCGGCCGTCGTGCCAATCCCGGCCACAGACGGCCCAACCAGAATCTGACCCGGCTGAAGCGAGTGACACGCCTTGCACGGCAGATTGCTGTTATTGCCGGCCTTCACCTTCTGCGCGAAGAGATCCGCGCCGCGCGCGGCATCACCTGCAGGCAGCGGCGTGGTCGTATCCGAGCCAACCGGTTTGAAGTCCAACGGCACGCTCGGCCCGGCCGCAGCCTCGGTTTCCCAGTTCATCACGAAGTTGGTCAAGTCGTTGATCTGATCTTCGCGCAGCGGCCCGCCCACTTGCTGACTCCAGGTAGGCATGCGCTGAGCGAAGCCGCCCTGCGCTGCCGCCCACTCCGATTGAATGGGGCGGCCCGCGACGAGCGTCATTTTTACAT
>JACRBO010000811.1 GCA_016219235.1 Chloroflexota bacterium | reverse complement strand
GCCGTGCACGCTGTCTTTGTAGGCGGTATAAATCTCGGCGTGGCATTGGCTGCAGGTGGTTGAGATCGTGGCGCGCGGCTGCGCGGGCGGCTGCACATCGTGCGCCCCATGGCAGTCGGTGCAGATCGGCGCTTCCGATTTGCCGGCGGCCGCGAGCGTGGCATGGATGCTGTCCTGCGTCTTGCTGTAATTGGCGGCGTGGCATTTCTGACAGGCCTCATAATACGAGCGCGACAGTTCGCGGCGAGTCTGAAAATTGATCGCCGGGTGCGGATACGTCTTGATGGCCGTATGGCAGGCCTGGCATTCGATGCCGGCCGGGCTGTGGACTGACGCACTCAGTTTGTTCGTGTCGACATACAGCGACAATTGCTCGCCGCCGGGGAGCGTCAGACTCAAGTCCGGTTTACCGTGGCAGCTTAAGCAATAGGTCTCAGTTTCTTGTCCCGGCGGTGCGGCGCCTCTCTTTGACGCAACCGGCGCGGCACTGACCGGCGCACTTAACGCCAGACCAATCAACAGGGCAACAACTGCGACGATAATCGGTAATCGCATCAATCTAAACCTTCCCATGCGCTACGCCTCCTCCAGGCTTGCGTTTACCGTTATTTCCGTTGTTGCCATTATCCTCGTCGGGGGGCGCAGGGGGCGGCTCGGCAATCAGGCCCAGGCGTTTCAGCAAATACGACACACCCAGCATGAGGAGCAACGGCACCAGGCACCGGAGCGCAAACAGAATGGCGACCACAAGCGGGCTTTCAGCTGCTTCTGACATGCGAGACTCCTGCGGCAAGACGGGTACAGATGAGAGTTTCAGATCGACAACTGGAACGTAACTGGCTGGGCTACGTTGGCGATCAACGCTGAAAACTGCGTTGACACGGCCGTTTCACGATCTTGGCGAGAGGACTTAAAAACAGCAACGTACCGCGCTCAAGCCGATTTTTGTTGTCAACCTGAGCGCGGTCTAATGATCATCTATCTGGTTTATTTTGTCAACCGTGTGACGCCTCGTCACCACCCTTGAACAGCGGCAGGAAGCGCAGACCCAGGGTAAGCATCAGCAAAGCGTAGCCGATCACGCCGATCACCACGCCCCATTCTGCCAGGCTGGGCCAATACGCACCCGCTTCCGGTCGATACAGCACGCCGGGCGAATACGCCAGCGGCACCGTCAAGCCGGAGACCGTTACGTTCCAGCGATTGGCCACGATGCCGATCACGGCGGCCATCGAACCCAGCACCAGGAAGAACGGACGCCGATTGAAGCGCGGCGCGAGGAAGAAAATCACGGGAATCAACAGCCCGATGATCACCTCGCCGACCCAGAAGCCGAAGCCATACGGCGTCTGATCGTTCAGCATCGCAAACGCCTGGTTGATCTGGGGACTGCGGCCATAATACGTCACTGCCAGCAAATCCCAGAACTTGATATAGGCATAAGCCAGCAGTCCAAAGCCGCTGAAGCGCGCGATCGTTCGCAATGCGTCGTGAGCCAGCGCCTTCTTGCCCGTAATCCACTCCGACAGGAACGCAATCGCCATCGTGATCGACGGGCCGACCGCCACCGCCGACAGGATGAACATGATCGGCATGCTGGGCTTGAACCAGATCGGGCGCGAGCGCAAAATGCCATAGGTCGCGCCCAGCGACGACTGATGCAGCAGCGAAATGCCCAGGCCCACCAGCGCAAAAATCGGCGCAGCCTTATGCAGCGTATGCGCCACGCGCCCAAAACGCGGCCAGCGCGCAAAGAACGGCAGCTCGGCAAAGACGGGCAGAAACTCCAAAATGATGATGGTCAGATACAGCGTGATGCACCACGTGATTTCCCACAACACCGAGTGGATGTTCCAGTACACCCAGGGGTGCCAGAACCGATCGGGCCGGCCGATGTCCATCACGAGCGTCAGCAACGCCGACGAATAACCGACAAAGCCCACAAACACCGCCAGGCGCACGATCGGCTGAAAGCGCTTCAACTTGAGCAAGTACACGATCGCGCTCAGCGTGAACGCGCCCGCGCCCAGCGCGATCGACGACAGGTCGATGGTGATCCACAATCCCCAGGGGATGGTATCCGTCATGTTGGTGACGGATAAGCCTTTAGTCAGGACTTCGAAGGCCGCTACCAGCCCGATGATCAAACACAGCCCGATGAACGCCAGCCAGGCAATGAAGCCCGGTGTAATGGTTGAGGGTTTCTTCGTGGGGAGCGCAACCGATGTCATGTTACGCCCCCTTGGTCGGCGGAATGTAATAGACGCTCGGCTCGGTGCCTAACTCTTCGCGCAGCCGCAGCGTGGGGTTGTTTTCGATAATGCGCGAGACTTTGCTGTTGACGTCTTTCAAGTTGCCGAAGGCGCGCGCCCCCACCGGACAGGCAGTGACGCAGGCCGGCGTGGCCTCCCGATCGACGCCGGGCATGAGGCCCTTCGCCAACCCCGCATCGATGCGATGGACGCAGAACGTGCATTTTTCTACCACGCCGCGCGGGCGACGCGGCTGTTCGGCAATGCCCCAGGTAGGGATGTAGGGATTGGTATCGGTGCGTTCTTCCCAGTTGAACTTGCGCGCATCGTACGGGCAGGCCACTTCGCAATAGCGGCAGCCGATGCAACGGTCGTAATCCATAATCACCAGACCGTCTTCGCGATGGTAGGTAGCCTGCACCGGACAGACTTCCACGCACGGCGCGTCCTGACAGTGCAGGCAGGGCCGGGTGAAAAAGAAGGTTTCACCCGTTTCCTGCTTCTCTGTGATGACGATGTTCCAGGGCTTATCGTCGGCCACGTCGTTGGCAGCGGAACACGCCCGCTGGCAGTATTCGCAGCCGATACATTTGCTCAGATCGATCGTCATGCCCCAGTGATATTCGCTGGAGGCTTTGACTTCAGCCTCAGCCCCGGTCACCTGGCGCTGCTTCAATCGGGCGAAAGGTGACAACGCGCCCGTCGTCAAGACCTGCGCGGCGACGACTGAGCCGGCGGCCGTGGCGGCCAGCGTGATAAAATCGCGACGGGTAAGGTCCAGTTTTACGCGCTGTCTGCGCTTGCCCGTACTCATCGCTGCTTCTTCCCTTCTTCACGGTCTTCGATGACGACTTCTTCGATGATGCGGAGCCGGCGGCTGACGATCCAGGCGGCCACTGCCCCGACGGCCAGACCGACGATCGCGCCCTGGGCCAGACCGACGTACAGCCGCGTTTCGCCTTCAGTCTTGAGGCTGGTGATCTGCTGCTCTTGCTGTTGTGCGGTCTGGATCAGCGTCTCTTTGTCAGCGTCAGTCAGCTTGGAGACCTCGCCCGTCAACGCCAGAATCT
>JACRBO010000818.1 GCA_016219235.1 Chloroflexota bacterium | reverse complement strand
CCCCGGCGATCAAGCCGGTGATGAGGAACACGGGCAGCAGTCCAGCCGCTTGCATAGCCTGCGTCACAGCCGCCTGTCCGCCTGCGAGCAACAGCGCGATCAAGGTCAACGCAATCGCGGGCAAGTTCAATAGCACCCGCAGCGTCAGCAGTGGCCGCAAATACTTAGCCCCCGCCTGCGCGCCGATTTTCAAGGTCACGTCGGCACCGCGCTCAACGGCTTGAGTCAGCACCATCAACGCGCCATTCGCGGCTGCACCCACGGCGATCAGGAGCGCGCCTAAAATCAGCGTGATCGCCACGCCGACGATGCCTGTGTTATCCGGCGCAACGGCGCGCACCAGATCGGCGGCCGGCAGCGGCAAGTTCACCAGCACATCGGCTAACGGGTCCAGCCGCAGCGCACCGCGCAGGTTGAACACGGCATCCTGTCCGGCGATCACCGCGATCAGGCCCAGCAGCCACAACAGCTTGTAGCGGAAGACCACCTGCCACGCTCGCTGCAACAACAACATATATTCCGACATCTACCGCTCCGATATGCGATGTAGTAGGGGCGAAGTATGTGTACACGCAAAAGATGTCAGCAGAGGCGGCTCCCACGCCGCCGGACACGCGGGGGCTACGCACGGAGCCCGCTCTGCCTGTGTCTGACACGCGAAGCGTTGCGTGCACACCGAAGCATTCGCCCCTACTTGAACTTCAATGTTTTGATCAGGTCGCGCAAGGGCGTGCGCCACGCTGCCCACGCGCTCTGCGGCGCTTCGATCAACACGCCGTAGTTCACGCGATCGTGCACGAAGCCGATCAACTCGCCCTGTACGCCGCAGCTGTCCTGATAGCCAATGTACTTGCCCGTCTCGCCGCCGATCGTGATCGAGCCGCCCACCGTCAGCGTCATCGGGCAAACTTTGATCGCCAGCGAGGCCACCGCATACGCCGACTCCCAGGCATTGTCGTTATTGATCGACAGCGCGGGCCAGCCGTAGAACACGATAAGCGCGGGCTGCGGCGCGGCCCCCGGCGAACTAAATACTGCGTACAGCATCTGCTGTGTCTGCTGGCTTTGCAGCTGGCGCTGTCCGCTGCTAGTAGTCCAGTTCGACGGTACGGCCAGCGTGAACCGATCATTCGTCGCGGTGTACACCGTGGACGCCGCAGGTGTCGCAATCGGCGCGGGTGTGCGCGTGGGTGCAGGCGTCGGCGAGGGACCGCGCGTGCCCCGCAGCGGTGTCGGCGTCCAGGTAGGCGGCAGGCTCTTAAAGATCGAAGTCGCCGTCGGCAGCAGGGCCGATCGGGTTGCCGCCGGGCCGCCGCACGCTGCCAATAATATCGCCGCTACCAGCCAGAGGTTCAATCGAAATAGGTTAGGCATTCACCACTCAAAGACTGCGATCCACGCAGGGCACACAGAAACCCGAAGTCTGCGTGACCGGCGTGGATTGTATTTAGAACTGATCTTGATCGACGGCGACGCGCTTCACAACTTGTGGCCGCCACTGCCGATAAGCCAGCGTCCATACACTGGCATTGAAGATCGAAGCCAGCGCGCCGATGAGCAGGCCCGTCACCAGTGTCCAGACCGCCACCAGGCCAGTCGTTTGCGGCGACTGTAAACTGCCCGGTACGAGTGAGCCGGTCGTCGCGCCCATGAACGTCACCGGAATCAACACGCAGGCAAACAACAGACCAACCGCGATCATGACGACGATGTATAACAGACCGATGATGATGAAGTCGCCGATCTGCTTGATAAATAGGCTCGCGCCCAGGCCCAGCGACTTGAAGATCGGTTGCTGCTCGATGACCACCGCGCGTTCGGCGCCTACACTGATGCCACCGACCAGCAGGCCGACGATAAGCGCCAATCCGACCAGTCCCAGCAGCGCACCCAGATTGCTGAAATCAAACGACGGCAGACTGCTGGTCTCAGTCTCACTAAACAGACCTGAAAATGCGGCGAGTACCGAACCGGCCGCGGCCACGCCGATGATAATCAACGGCAAGGCCAGCAAAAAGCGCACGGCCAACAGATGCAAAAAACGCTTACCCGCATCGTCCACGCCCTTGCCCACGCTAACGCGTTCGCCGTTCTCCAGCCGATTGATCAGGCTCAGCAAGGCGGCCTGTCCCATGGTGCTGAACAGCAACAGCACGATGCTGATAATGATCCCCGCCACGATGATGGCGGGCGCATTCGACTGCAAACGATCGCCCAACAACTCACGCAGGCCCGGCGGCAGATCGGCCAGCGGGCGCGTGGCGCGAAAGTCAAAGCGTGAGGAGGAGCCGCCACCCAGCGCCGCCATCAATCCAAAGACCCACAGCGTGGGATGCAACAGCTTGCCAAACGATTCGCGGAATAAGCCCCAGTAGTTCATCGCTTCGCTCCTGATCGAAAATCCGATTTACTTGCCCTGCCACTTGCGGAAAGCCAGCGTCCAGACACTGGAAGCAAAAGCAGCATACAAGGAGTTCACAACCAGACTGATGAAAATGAAAATGACATTGACCGGGCTGAACACCGGAGCCGGCGTGGTGGCCTCTGGCGCTTGCGAAAATCCGGACGCCAGCCCGGACAACAGCGGCCCCACTATAAAGGCGAAGGCCAGACTCAGCGTCAGTACCAGGCCCACCAACATGATGCCAATCGATAGGTATTCACGCGAATGGCTCAGCAGCAGTTGCCAGCCTGATTTGAGCGCCGTTATGATCGGCGCACCCTCCAGCACCAGCGTCCGTTCCGCGCCGATACCGATTAGGTTGGTGACGGCGTTGATCGCGACCACGAGGCCGGCCGCGCCGAGCATCGCGCCCATGAGGCTCAACACATCGGTTGCCTGAAAACTGCCCGGCTGTCCCAGGCCGCTCGAGAAAATAGTATAGATCGAGCCGGACAGCACAAAGATCGCGAACCACGCCGGCAAGAACAAGATCACGTTCAAGGCCAGCAGCGGGAACAGGCGGCGCAGACCGGCCTGCACGCCCTCGATGAGCGTCACCGGCTGTCCATCGGCGATCAGGTTGACCAGGTTGATCAGCGCGCCCGTCATGAAAGCCGCGAACCCAAACGCCACCACTGACCTGAGGAGCACGGCTTCCGGCGGCGCGAGGATAACCACCCAGCTTACGACCGCGTCAATCGCGAGCGTGATCAACGTCACCGACCATAACACCGGATTGCGCTTCAAAATCGCCCACGCTTCACGCAATAACTGAATTCGATTCATTGAGATTCCTTAGGCGTGATGTTTGATCACGCAGATTCATTCCCACTCAATCGTCGCGGGCGGCTTGGACGAAATGTCGTACACCACGCGATTGACGCCCGCGACTTCGTTGACGATGCGGCTGCTGATCTTCGCCAGCACGTCGTACGGCAAGCGCGCCCAATCGGCGGTCATAAAGTCTTCCGTCGTCACCGCGCGCACGGCGACGACGTTGCCATACGTGCGGCCGTCGCCCATCACGCCCACACTGCGGATCGGCGTGAGCACCGCAAACGATTGACCGATCGCGCGGCTCAGCCCGGCCCGATCGATCTCCTCGCGCACGATGGCGTCCGCCAGCCGCAGCGTTTGCAATCTCTCCCACGTGATGTCGCCGATGATGCGCACGGCCAGTCCCGGCCCCGGAAACGGCTGCCGCCACACGATCGAATCCGGCAGGCCCAACGCGGTACCAATCGCGCGCGCCTCGTCTTTGAACAAAAATCGCAGCGGCTCGATCAACTCAAACTGCATGTCCTTAGGCAAGCCGCCCACGTTGTGATGCGTCTTGATCTTGGCCGCCGTTTGCCGCTCCGGCCCGCGCGATTCGATCACGTCGGGATACAGCGTGCCTTGCGCCAGAAACTTCGGCGCGACGCCGCTGAGTTTGATCGCGTTGGCTTCACGCTCGAACAATCGGATGAACTTCTCGCCGATGATCTTGCGCTTCTCTTCGGGATCGATCACGCCGTCGAGCGCGGACAAATATTCTTCGACCGCATTCACGGCCACCAGTCGAATGCCCAGATGCTGTTGAAACGTCTCGACCACCTGCTCAGGCTCGTCTTTGCGCAGCATGCCCGTGTCGATGAAGATGCAGGTCAGTTGATCGCCGATGGCGCGATGGATCAACGCCGCCGCCACCGATGAATCCACGCCGCCCGACAGGCCGCAGATCACCTGATCGGTGCCGACGCGCGATCGGATCTGCGCGATCGATTCTTCGATGAACGAGGCCGGCGTCCACGACGGATCGCACTTCGCGATCTCAAACAAGAAGTTGCGAATGATCGCCGTGCCTTGCGGCGTGTGCTTTACTTCCGGGTGAAACTGTATGCCGTACAAGTTGCGCCCGGCATCGGCCATCGCCGCGATCGGGGAGTTGGCCGATCGCGCGATGACGTGCCAGCCCGGCGGCGGCGCGTCGAGTCGAGCGCCGTGAGACATCCAGACCTGGAGATTGGAGGTTGGAGGTTGGACGTTGGAAGTTGGAGGCTCTGCGTGGACATTGGAAAAGAGTGGCGATTGATTGTCCGTCACTTCCAATATGGCCGGGCCATACTCACGATGTTGTGATG
>JACRBO010000816.1 GCA_016219235.1 Chloroflexota bacterium | reverse complement strand
TCGCTGATTCGCCTTGTCTACTTGTTTCCCTGTTTCCTTCTCTACTACCCACACCCTCGGCCCACACTTCGGACAGGCCACCGGCTGCGCGTGAAAGCGTCGATTGAGCGGATCGGCGTATTCCCTGGCGCAGTCTTCGCACATCACGAAGTCCGCCATCGTCGTGAAGGGTCGATCGTAGGGAATGTCCTTGATGATGGTGAAGCGCGGCCCGCAGTTGGTGCAGTTGATGAAGGGGAACAAATAGCGTCGATCGGCCGGATCAAACAACTCGCGGCGGCAGTCGTCGCACAGCGCAATGTCGGGCGAGATCGGCATGAAGTCGTCAGGCCGCGCAATCGAGTGCCGAATCTCAAACGCGCTGAAGCCGTTGCCGGCGATGTCGGCCACTTCGACCGAATCGATCTTCGCCAACGGCGGCGCTTCATTCGACAGGGCCGCGACGAATCGATCGAGCACGTCGCCTGTGCCGTCGACTTCGATATCGACTCCTGCCGAAGTATTGCACACCCAGCCCGACAAACCGTAACGCGCGGCAAGACCGTAGACGAAAGGCCGAAAGCCCACGCCTTGCACGACGCCGGTGATATGGATGCGTTTGCCGATAAGAGATTCGGTCATCAGAAACTGCTTGCGCCTGGAGAAGTGACGAGTAACGAGTGATGAGTGAAAAGCTAATGTTCGCAAGATTCACTCGTCACTCATCACTCGTCAGACTCATTTGCGAACCTTTTCCGTCAACCAGCTAACCCACGCCTCAACCCCCTCCCCCGTGCGGCACGACATGGGGAAGGTGATGACGCCGGGATTCAACATCTCCACGCCGCGCCGGAAGTAGTCCATGTTGAACTCGACGTAGGGGATGAGGTCGATCTTGTTGATGATCAGCGCGTCGATGCCGCGATAGATGTTGGGATACTTGTACGGCTTGTCGTCGCCCTCGGCCACACTCGCGATCAGCACGTTGATGTGCGTGCCCAATGCAAACGACGCCGGACAGATCAAGTTGCCCACATTCTCCACGATGAGCAGTTGTATCTCGTCGAGCGGCAGTTGCGGTAGCGCGCCGCCCAACATCACCGCATCGAGGTGACACTCGCCGCCGGTGTTGATCTGCACAGCCGGCATCCCGGCCGCGATGATCTTATCGGCATCGATCGTGACGGGGGCCGTATCGCCCTCCACCACGCCCAATCGGATGTTCGACGCGGCCAACCCTTTGATGGTGCGCAGAATCGTGCTGGTCTTGCCCGCGCCGGGCGAGGCCATGATATTCAGGCCGAAAACGCCGGCACTGTCCAATCGGGCGCGGTTTTGATCCGCCAGCCGGTCGTTGGCGCTGAGAATTTTTTCCACTACGGTCACACGGGTTGTCGTCATGAATTTGCCTTCGCTAATAGCTCAACGATCGTCACGGGAGCACTGCACCGCATGTGTTGCGAGCGTCCTGAGCAGAGCAGCACGCGAAGCGTTTCGCTGCGCAGTCGAAGGACGCGAAGCAATCTCACGTTCGACCAAAGGATTGCTTCGTCGCACCCTTCGACTTCGCTACGCTTCGCTCAGGATGCTCCTCGCAATGACGGTTGAATGGGATTCTCCGCTAAATCTTCGGCCATGTCTGCTTCCAGATGATCGAGCCGGAACTCGTCGCCCGAGATGACCGTGAGGTGTTCGCCGTTGCAGCGCGGACACGCGATCAACTCGCCGGGCAACTGGTATTCTTCATTGCAGTCGAGGCAGCGAAACTTCGCCGGGATGCGCTCAAAATGCAGCCGCGCCTTCTCGCAGATCGTCCCCTCGCTGATCATGTCCCAGTAAAACTGCACCGAGTCATCGACCAGACTGGACAGCTGGCCGATGACGAGATACAAATCCGTCACGCGCACCGCGCCGGCCTGCTGCGCGTGTTGCACAGCCAAATTTAACAAACTTTCCGTTACCGAGAGTTCGTGCATACTTTCCCCCGCCTCATTGTCAAGAAACGGAATGGGGCTGAATCGATTATACTCGACTCAGCCCCCGGTCAACAGTGAATATAGTCTATCTTCGACGTGTCAATTGTCAGGCTGTCTGTGTGTAAATCCGCACAAGATGCAGGGAATCAGGGCTTACGCGCAACCAGACTCGCCACGGCCCGCGGCCAGCGCCCGCCGCGATCGATCCAGCCTTCCCGATAAGTGATCACGTCCCAATCGGCGAAGGCACAGCGCAGCTCGTCGGGCTGCAACAGATAATCGGGCGTGTAATCCGGCCGATTGATCAGGTTGTCGATCATGAGCGTTTCCATGATCAATACTCCGCCCGATCGGATCACGCGGCGATACAGCGGCCACAAGGCGCGCTGCAAGAAATAGAAATTCAACACGACATCGACTGAAGTCGCAGGCAGATCGAAGCGCGTCAGATCGAACACGGCCGCCATCAAATTGGGCCAGCGTGCTTTCGCTCGACGCGCGCCCACTTCGGACACATCGAGGCCAATCACCTTCAGACCGCGCTCGATCAAGAAACCGGCGTTGCCGCCCAGGCCCATCGCCACATCTAACGCTAAGCCATGCGTGGGCAGATGCGCCGCCTGCTCGATCAAAAATTCGCGTGGTTGTTGGAACGCCGGTTCGGCATTGGAACGATAGCGTTCATTCCATTTCAAGGCATCGTCAGTCATGCGCGCATTGTACCGCAAATTGTCATTACTCGGCCGTCATTGC
>JACRBO010000094.1 GCA_016219235.1 Chloroflexota bacterium | reverse complement strand
CTCCTGGCGGGCCAAGAGCAGAACGATTGAGACTCGCCTGATCTTGGCACAGGTGGGGGTGAAACATTAAACGCCGCTGGTCAAGCGCGGCCTATTCAAACGAGAAAACGGCTTCTCGGACTTTCCGAGAAAGCTCATCAGCGAAAGGAGAGTCATGTCGAAATCACTGCGAGCTCTGATCACGATCGCCCTCAGCGCGATAACGCTGCTCTGGATCATGTCGGCGGTGGTGTCTGCCGCCCCGACGGGCCTGGGCAGCCCCATCGTCATTGCCCTTACTCCAGGCGATTCGGAACGGCCGCAAATCGCTTACGCCAACGCCATCACGCACGCGGTCTGGGCCGAAGCGGGTTGGATCATGCACAGCCGCCACACCGGTCTCGCCTGGACCGCGCCCATCTCGGTGGCACTGGGCGACGATCCGTCACTCGTCATCGATGCGAGCGGCACGCCACACCTTGCCTTTGCCGCGCTGATCAGCGGCACAGTCAACGCCTATCACACCCGCTACGCCGGCAACACGTGGACGGTCCCGCTGCAAGTCTCCGATGGCCTCGCCAACACGTCGGCGCCCGATATCGCCGCTGCGCCCGATAACTCGCTGACCATCGTGTGGAGCCAAAATCCGGGCAAGCAGCTGCGCGCTGCGCGCTCCATCAATGGCGGCACCACGTGGCCCGACCTTGCACCGATCGTCAGTGCCAACGGCAGTGCGCCCAAAATCGCCATCGGCGCGGACAATGTCACACATGTCGTATGGCAGGACGATACCGCGTCGCTGTTTCGCATCAAGCACACTCAGCGCCTTACCGGTACGTGGAGCCTGATCGATGTGTTGTCCGACGAATCCGCCAATGCCTTCACGCCCGATGTCACTGCCGATGCGACTCAGGCTCATCTTGTCTGGCAGCAGTCCTCGTCGATCCGTTACGCACGCGGCGCTAATCTCAATTTCACCGCTCCAATCACACTTTCGACGGGCACGGCCAGCGCCCCGGCTGTGGCCTCGATCACGACCAACACACTGGCGGCCGCGTGGGATTCTGGCATCACCATCACGTTACGGGTGAACATCGGCGGCATCTGGAGTAGCCCGTTAACGTTCGGTACAAATCCATCAGGCGCGGGACAACCGGCGCTGAGCGCCGGACCGAGTGGCGCAATCTATGGCGTCTTCACATGGGGATCGGGCACACGCGACATCGCCTTCAATGTTTACACATCGGATATAACACCCAACCTGCCCGCCAGCCCGATCTTGCTGGCGCCCCCCAGCGGCACGATCACTACTGCGAACGCGATTGATCTAATGTGGCAATCGGGAGGTGGTGAGGTGATCGGCTATAACGTCGATGTCGATGGCACGATCATCACGACCAGCAACACCACGTCGGCCACGCTGCTCCCGATCGGTTTACACAGCTGGTCGGTGCGTGCCTACAATGCGGGCGGCTACTCTGCCTGGGCGTCGACGTGGACAGTCGAGGTATCCAATACCTTGCCTGCGCCCGGTACGCCGATCTTGGTCGCGCCCGCGAATGGAACGATCACGACCAGCACATCGATCCAGTTCGCATGGCAAAGCGGGCCGGGCGGCACACCCGGCGGCTACCACATCGACGTGAACGGTTCGATTGTGACGGTGACCAGCCCGATCTCGACGGCGCTGTTGCCCTATGGCCTGACCACCTGGACGGTGCGTGCGTTCAATGCCAGCGGCCCTTCAGCCTGGGCGGCGGCGCGAACACTGAACGTGCTGCAGCCGCGCCTGTTTCTGCCGTTGATTTCAAGGTGATTCAACGTGGGGGCGAACATCTTCGAGGTCCGCCCCTACGGTATAATCGGCTCATGCGACGCATTACACGCGCTCTCCCCCACCTCAGTCTGGCGCAACAGTTCATGCTGGCCAATCTGGTCGTGCTGACAATCAGCATGATCGTGATCGGCTGGTGGGTGGGGCGGCAGATCGAGACCGGCGTGATCGATCGCACGGCGGCCCAGACCGCGCTCTATGTGGACAGTTTCATCGATCCGCCGCTGCAAGCCCTGAGCGTCGGTTCCACATTGACAACCGAGGGAGCCGCGCTGCTCGATCGGTTGATGGAAGACACGCCGCTGGGCCAGCAGATCGTCGCTTTCAAGATCTGGGATACCCGCGGCCGGATCGTCTATAGCACCAACTCAGCCTTGATCGGGCAAACGTATCCGATCAAGGCTGAGTTGGCGAGCGCTATCAACGGCGAAGTCGTGTCACACATCTCTGATCTATCGGACACTGAGAATCTGTTGGAGCGCGGGCGCTATACTGAACTGTTGGAAACGTACAGCCCGGTGCAGGCCAGCAGCACGAATCGCGTGATCGCCGTGGCTGAGTTTTATCAGCCGGTGGCTGCGTTACGACACCAGATCGCAGCGGCGCGGCTGTCCAGCTGGATCGTGGTGGGCGCGGGAACGCTGCTGGTCTATCTGGCGCTGACCGGCATCGTGCGGCGTGGCAGCCGCACCATCGATCGGCAGCGGGCCGAACTGCGCGCGCAGGTCGATCGCCTGACCGAGCTGCTGGCGCAGAACGAAGCACTGCATGTGCGCGTCAGCCGCGCCAGCGCGCACACCACCGAGTTGAACGAGCGCTTTCTACGCCGCATCAGCGCCGAACTGCATGATGGTCCGGCGCAGGACCTGGGGCTGGCGCTGCTGCGCATCGATCAGGTGATCGCGCGCAACCCGGCCTGCGCCGATGAGCTAAGTACGGTCGAAGCGTCTACGCTGCATGCCATGCAAGAAATTCGCGCCATTTCCAGCGGGCTGGGTGTGCCTCAACTGGCGGCGCTGACCTTAGCGGACACGTTGGCGCGCGCGATCAAGGCGCATCAACGCCGCACACCTACGCCGGTAACCGTGCAGCTAGAGCAACTGCCGGAGCAAGCGCCGCTGCCGCTCAAGATCACGGCTTATCGGCTCATTCAAGAAGCTTTGAGTAATGCCGCGCGCCATGCGCCGGACTGCCCCGTGACCGTGCGGGCGGCGACGATTGCCGACGAGTTGGTGATCGAAGTTCGTGACGACGGGCCGGGTTTTGATCCAGCTGCCGTCGAGGCCAATGAAGGCGATCACCTGGGGCTGGCCGGCATGCGCGAACGCGCCGAGAGTCTGGGCGGCCGCTTTAAGGTGGACAGCGCACCGGGACACGGCGCCCGCCTGGCCGCGTGGTTACCGCTAACGATCACAGAGGAGTAAGACACGTATGACTGAAAAAACGCGCCTCGTGCTGGTGGATGATCATCCGTTGTTTCGAGACGGTGTGGCCGGGGTACTGCGCGCCGAGCCTGATTTCGAAATTGTCGGAGAGGGTGCGTCAGCTCAGGAAGCCGTGCAGCTGGCGGTGGAACTATTGCCCGATGTGATCTTGTTGGACATCACCATGCCGGGCAGCGGCGTCACTGCGGCGCGGCAGATCGCGGCGACCTGCCCATACATCAAGATTGTCATGCTCACCGCCTCGGAAGACGAGGACGATGTGACTGCGGCCCTCAAGGCGGGCGCACGCGCCTACATCGTAAAAGGGGTGGCCGCGCGTGAACTGGTGCGAATTTTGCGAGCAGTGATCGCCGGTGAAGCTTACGTCACGCCGGCGTTGGCGGCCAGTGTGCTGGCCGAGATCACCGCCCCGATCCAAGCTGCGCGCCCCGGCGATGTCTTTAGCCAGCTGTCCGAACGGGAGCGCCAGATTCTGGAGCGGGTAGCCGGGGGCTTGAGCAACAAAGAGATTGGCGCACAGTTGTACTTGAGCGAAAAGACCATCAAACATTACATGACCAACATCCTGCAAAAACTCCACGTCCACAACCGGGTGGAAGCCGCTTTGCTGGCGCACGAACAACTTCGCGCCAGCCGGACATGACCCGCTTCAAACCGGCGACTAATCGGACCGCCTGCTCGCACTCACTCTGGCACTGAATCTCCTTTTTGGACAACTTTGCCCGCTTCGGCTACGCCATCATCGCGCTGGATGTCGCCGCCCACATTGCCCACAACCTGTTCCACCTGCTGGCCGAAGGCAAATCGATTGTCTACACGGCGCTTGGGTTGTTTGGAACGGCCGTGCATGGTGCGTCACCCGCCATCCTCGACATGGGCACCATCCAGGTTCTACAGTTTGGCTTGATTGCGCTGGGCCTCATCGGCTCGCTGTATGCGGTCTACCGGATTGCGCGGTCCAATTACTCGAAAGGCCAGGTCTGGGCCACCTTCGCGCCGTACGCGGTGTTGATGGTGGTGTTCACGGCCATAAATGTGGTCTTGTTCTCGCTGCCGATGGCAATGCGGATGTAATCGGTTGTTTACTGACCCGCCCCAGTCTGACTCAGACTGGGGCGGTTTTGTGATCAAGACTGCCGCGCCCCTTGCCATACGCAGTCGACACGTCCGCGAGAGTCTGTTATGATTTTCATTGTGGAGCGTCATAGCCAAACTGCTTCATATCTCGTCAGTACGATGACTCAACTCTTGATGCCCGGATTAACTCGACGCACGATCGTAAGCGTGTGCCTCGCCTTTGCCTTACTGGCGTTACCGCTGGCTGGCACGCTGCATTGCGAAACGGGCCACGCGGACGAACACGCACCTGTGCCGCTGGCCGAAGCCTGCTGTGTTGTCTTGTGCCTGGCCGTGATTGTCAGCCTGCTGGTAATTCAGTCGAAATGGCTGTCGATTATGCATGGTGCACTTGAGCTGAAGCCAGTGCGTCTGTCGAACCGCCTCACGCGTTGGGTTCCGCCGCCGCGCCCGATCGCGCTTCTCCGCTAGTCGTTCACCTGTCCCATTCGATTCACCCATTTTCCGAAACCCGCCTGTTGCCAGCGCTATGTGCGTTGCAGCCAGGTCGATTTGATATTCCATTTGCCAAGGAGTGCATCATGTTTCGTACCACTTCGCGCCGGCTCGCGCTGGCGCTCGTTTTGACTTTCACCCTCGTCGCCTGTGGCGGAGCGGCACCCAGTTCAACCGAACCTAAGACAATCACGCTTGCCTTGAACGAATTCCAATTCCAACCGGCTGAGATCACCGTCAATGTCGGTCAGCCGGTCAAGTTGGTGTTGAAGAATAACGGCACGGTGCTGCACGACTTCGTCAGTACCGATGCGATGGTCGAAGTCATGGAGGAACATGGCGCGACCCACGACATGGCTGGGATGCCGACCGCCATGCACGCCGCCGTTGAAGCCGGGCAGCAGAGCACGCTGGAATTCAAGGCCACACAGGCGGGGACCTACACGTTCTACTGCACCATCGCCGGTCACAAGGAAGCAGGCATGACGGGCAAGTTGATCGTCAAATGATCGGTGGTGGGTGATGAACAACCTTTGTTGAAGAGGTCACCATGTTAGAACATCCTTCAAGTTGATGGCCTGCTCACATCTTTGTGCGCGCATAACGTCGAGAAGGCGCTGCTGAAACTGCCGGGCGTACATCACGTCGTCGCGAACACGCTGAACAGCACAGCCACCGTGCACTACGACGAAACGCAGGTGACTTTGGCGCAGTTGCAAGCGGCAGTAACCGACTGCGGTTACGTCTGCGCGGGCGAAGCACTGCCCGATCACATGGCGCACACCCAACACGCTCAACCAGCCATCTCGATGGATCGCGCGTCGCATGCAGGTCACACCACACCCACACTGCACGCTTCGCGGCAGCGCGGTGCAAGTGTGCCGATGGAGCACGCCGCTCATACCGCTGCCAGTCCGCTGGAAGATCACTCAGCGCATGGCGGCAAACCCGGCATGACGGCTGCCGCGATGAAACG
>JACRBO010000809.1 GCA_016219235.1 Chloroflexota bacterium | reverse complement strand
CCGTCAACGGACCGCTGCGCGAAACGGACAAACGGACGGAAACGGACTCGGTCGACATCCGTTTTGTCCGCTTGTCCGATGTCAAGTCCGTTGACAGTCAGCTACGCTTCCTTCATCAACTTCCGTAACACCGTCTGCAAGATGCCGCCGTTCCGATAATACTCCACCTCAATCGGCGTGTCGATGCGAACGGTCACCTTGAACTCCGTGATTGAGCCATCAGCCTTCCTGGCCTGCACCGTGACATCCTGTCGCGGCCGTAGGTCGTCGCTCAGGCCCACGATGTCGATCTCTTCTTGCCCCGTTAACCCCAGCGACTCCGCGTTCTGCCCGTCCTTGAATTGCAGCGGCAGGATGCCCATGCCGACGAGGTTGCTGCGGTGAATGCGCTCGAACGATTCTGCAATCACCGCGCGCACGCCCTGCAAATACGGGCCTTTAGCCGCCCAATCGCGGCTCGATCCCGTGCCGTATTCCTTGCCCGCCAGCACGATCGATGGGATGCCTGCATCCTTGTACTTCAACGCCGCATCGAAAATACTCAGGCGTTCTCCGCTCGGTTGATGCACCGTCACGCCGCCTTCGACGCCGGGCACCATCAGGTTCTTGATGCGGATGTTGGCGAACGTGCCGCGCGTCAGCACGCGATCGTTGCCGCGCCGCGTGCCGTACTGATTGAAGTCGGCTTTCTTCACGCCGAGCGAGATGAGATATTGTCCCGCCGGGCTGTTCTCCGCGATGTTGCCCGCCGGCGAGATGTGATCGGTTGTGACCGAATCGCCAAAGATCGCCAGCACGCGCGCCCCACCGATCGGTTGAATGGGCTGCACGTCGAGCGTGGTTTCTTTGAAGAACGGCGGCTCTTGAATGTACGTCGAAGCCTCGTTCCATTGATACAGTTCGCCGCCCGACACCGGAATCTCGTTCCACTGCGGATTGCCATCGAAGACGTTGCCGTACGAGCGCTTGAACATCTCCGGCTTGATCGAGTTGGCGACGAGATCAGACACCTCTTTTTGCGTAGGCCAAATGTCTTTCAACATCACGGGCTGGCCGTGCTTATCCGTCCCGATCGGTTCACTCGCGAGATCGATGTCCACCGTTCCGGCCAGCGCATACGCCACCACCAGCGGCGGCGATGCCAGGTAATTCGCTTTCACGAAGGGATTCACGCGTCCCTCGAAGTTGCGATTGCCGCTCAACACCGCGGCCGCGACGAGGTTGCCGTCCGTGATCGCATCGGCTACCGGCTGCGGCAGCGGGCCGCTGTTACCGATGCACGTCGTGCAGCCGTAAGCCACCACATCAAAACCGATTTGCTCAAGATACGATAGCAAACCCGCTTCCTTGAGATATTCGCTCACGACCTTCGAGCCGGGCGCAAGGCTGGTCTTCACGTACGTTGGCGGTTTCAGGCCGCGCTCGGCCGCCTTCTTGGCGACCAGTCCCGCCGCGATCAACACCGACGGATTGGACGTATTGGTGCAAGACGTAATCGAAGCAATCACTACTGCGCCGTGTCCGATTGCTGATTGCTGATTGCTGATTGCTGATTTGCGCTCGAGATCGGAGTCTGCCAGACCAAAGCCGCGATCTTTGACAGGGGCAACGAGGGCGGCTTCAAACGACTGCTTCATCTCGGTCAGTGGCACGCGATCTTGCGGGCGCTTGGGACCGGCGAGGCTAGGCACCACGTCGGCCAGGTTGAGTTCCAACGTCTCAGTGTATTCGGGATCGAGCGTGTCATCGGTGCGGAAGAGACCCTGCTCCTGCGCATAGCGTTCGACCAACATCACTTCTTGATCGGAGTGGCCGGTGCGACGCAGGTAATTGAGCGTCTCCGCATCGATCGGGAAGAAGCCCATCGTCGCGCCGTATTCGGGCGCCATGTTCGCAATCGTGGCGCGATCGGTCAGCGCGATCTGGCTGAGGCCCGCGCCATAAAATTCCACGAACTTATCGACGACGCCGTGCTTGCGCAAAATCTGTGTCACCGTCAAAGCGAGATCGGTCGCAGTCACGCCTTCGCGCAGCTGGCCCGTCAACTTGAAGCCGACGACCTTCGGCGTGAGGATGTACAACGGCTGGCCCAACATCACCGCCTCGGCCTCGATGCCGCCCACGCCCCAGCCCACGATGCCCACGCCATTGATCATGGTCGTGTGGCTGTCGGTGCCGACGAGCGTATCGGGGTAAGCGACGCCGTCTTTGACCATGACCACTTTCGCGAGGAATTCAAGATTCACTTGATGGATGATGCCGGTCGCGGGCGGTACAACGCGGAAGTTGGTGAAGGCCTGCTGGCCCCAGCGCAGGAACTCATAGCGTTCCTGATTGCGCTCGAACTCGACATCAGAGTTGAGGCGTAAAGCGTCGGGCGTGCCGAAATAATCGACCTGCACCGAGTGATCGATCACGAGATCGACCGGGATGAGCGGATTGATCTTTTTGGCATCACCGCCCAACCGTTTAGCCGCGGCTCGCATCGCCGCCAGATCGACCACGCCGGGCACGCCGGTAAAGTCCTGCATGACCACGCGCGCCAACTTGAACGGCACTTCGACCTGTGCGGGCGACTTGGCGTTGTAGTTCGCCAACGTCCGCACGTCCTCTTCGGTGACGACGTAGCCGTCGCAGTTGCGCAGCACGCTCTCCAGCATCACCTTGATCGAGAACGGCAGCCGATCGGTGTTGCCGAGTGCGCTGAGGCGATAGAGCACGGCTTCGCCGGAACCGGTATCGAAGGTGCTGCGGGCGTTGAAGAAATCTTTACTCTGAGTCATCTTTCCCTCGCTTTTGAAATCATTGGCGTGAACGCCGATTGAAGTTGCTGTCGTAGTATAATCACTCTATGCAAGACCTGAGCACGCTCCGCACCCGCTGGACTGAAATTGAAGCTGAAGAAACGCGCCTGCTCCGCGAGATGACGATTGCCGAGAAGCTGCGGCAGTTTGCGCTTTTGTACGAAGCCTATGCGCCGCGCCTGCGTGAAGATGCGGCTTATCAGGCCGAACGCGAAGCCGCGCTCATCGAACGGCAGCGCCGCCTCGTACGTTTGGCCCAGTGGCTGCGAGATCATCCTCAATGAATCCATTGTATCAGGCCGTGATACGCCTTCAACAGCGTTTGAGCGCCGCCGGGATCGATTCGGCGGTTATTGGCGGGATTGCGGTGGGTATGTGGGCGCGGCCACGCGCCACCGAAGACGCTGATTTCAAGGTTCTGCTCGAGCGAGACGGCGCCCAAAGACTCTTGAATGTGCTACAGCCTGATTACACTCCGTTGCAGCCCAATCCTCTGCAAGCACTTCAGCGCAACGGCGTGCTCTTCGTAAAGGACCCGGCCGGTATACGGATCGATCTGCAGCTGGCCGACGTGAGTCTCGATCACGACGCGATTCAGCGCGCACAGCTGGTCGAACTCGAACCGGGCGCATCAGCGCGCGTCTGCACGGCTGAAGACTTGCTCATCTATAAAATCATCTCCACACGCCTTCAAGACCAGGTTGATGTGGAAAACCTCATCCGCTATCAGGGCGACAAATTGGACGACAGTTACGTCTTGCGTTGGCTGCGCCTGCTTGAACAGGCCCTTGATGATTCAACGCTAATCGTCACATACCGCCGATTGCGCGCCAGATCATCCAGGTCGCCATCAGAATAAGTCCTCGCCTCTATGTAATCGAAAGCTGCTCCCCGGCGAGTGAGTTCACTTGCGCAAAGTCATGACCGCGTAAAGCAGAATAACACTGACTAACATCAGCAACCCCAACGGCACGCTGATGGTCATGAGCAGAATCGGCCCGACAATGGCGACCAGACCGGCTATCGTGCGAATCGCGTTGTTGCGCCGACTGGAATTGAAAACAATCGCCGGTTTACCCCACCACAGTCCCCAGGAAGCAACGGGCAGAATCAACAGAATGAACTCGGCCTGGCTGATGATATGATTGAGCGCCAGCCCGATCAGAAAACTGATAAAGCCGCCGTATACCGTCCAAACTATCCAACGCAGCGTGGCGCGTCTACCCAGCCGGAAGAGAGCGGGCCAGTATTCTCTGAAACTCATCGATTTTGCTTTTGTCTCAAGTGCAATTACCCCGGTTGAAGAGAAGCCAAATGCGACCAGAATACCGAACAAGGTCCAGAAGATCGTACCGCCGACTGCCTCGCCGAAAGCCGCTTCCAATAAAATCCGTGTGGCACCCATCACTACATAGAGCAGCCCGCCAACCAACGCCCCGATGATCGCCAGACTGAGGCGAGTACGTAGCGGCGGCCTATAGGTTCGCGGCTGCAAGAGCAGGGTTCCCACCCAGAATCCATTGGGAAAGGTATTGCGGAGCACAGTCACCAGCTGCTGAGAAATACCGGCGTCCTGCGCGCGACCACTGTAAGAGACTTGCAACAGGTCCATCACCCTCCACCAGGCGAAGGCCATCGCCGCCGCAACGGCCAAGCCGAGCACCAGGTTTGAATCGCGGAAATCTTCGGTAGACTCAGTTTCAGAGGGTTGAACGGACATGATTTGTTCTTTTACTCCGACAGAATAACAGCTAACGATCACGTCATTGCTTCGATTGAGAATCCTTCCACAACTTCAACCAATACTCGCTTACCTGCAACTGATTTGCCCACTGAGTCATGTAACTAACATCCAACGATCTGCTCCAACGCTCCATATTCGCCAGCATCGCCGCGATGTCACGCAGATGCTTGGTGGAAACGCCCTGCGACATTCGATAGTAGACCAGCTTCATCAGGATCACATCTTCGGGCGCATACAACCACAGCTGGCCGCGTTTCGCTTCGGGGTACGGCCATTCCAGCCGGCGGGCAAAAGCGGCTTGATCGTAAGCGGCTTTCCGCCAGAAATAGCAATCGGCCTTCCAGCCGTTGGCATAGTCAATCACGGCAAACGGCAGCGGATTGGTGTAGTCGTAGGTTTCGCGAATCGCATAGGGATCAGCCGCCATCTGTACGGCTTCAAACGCGGCGGCAAAACGGTCTGCATCTACGGGCCGAAGATGCAGTGTCAGATCAACGTCGAGTGTCTGGCGCGGCTCGCCGTACTGACTGCTGGCGAACGAACCGGCAATCCCATACTCAATACCTAGCTCATCCAACACGTCAGCGACGACACCGACAAACTCTCTGTACGACCGCCGGATCGATTCCGCCATTCAACAGCATCCTCTCCGCCGCGCGCCAACGTGCTTCCTCCAACGACAGATTGGGGACCGCATGTAGTTCCTGCGCGATGTACGTCTCGCGGGCGTGATCGGCCAGATCACCAATCATAGCGAAGCGCTGTTCGGGCGAGAGTTTCGCCAGAACCGGCACCATGTCATAGTTCACATCGGCCAGCGCTTCACGCACGGCACGTTCAAAATCGGGGT
>JACRBO010000830.1 GCA_016219235.1 Chloroflexota bacterium | reverse complement strand
TCAGTAATCGGTCAATCGGTCAACGCGTTGCCAGTTGACCAGTTACCAATTACCAGTTACCGATTACCAATTACCAGTTACCGATTACGTGTTACCCATTGCCGGTTTTATCGCCACCGCCCGACGCTTTGTATGCGAGTCGCCTCGCACCTTTAACGTCACGCTTGCATCAATCAGGAGGGGAATAGATTAGGGTCGTGGCTGACCCTGACGGCATCCGCTGATACCTCGATGTTCCTGGCGTTGCGCCAGTTAGCTCTGCCCCGCGGCAGGAACCGTCACCTCGTCAACTGAATTTCAGGGATTAGGGATCAGGGATTGGTTTTCGCCTGATCCCCGATACCTGATTACTGATCCCTGTAACTCAGCCCATGCGCTGTCTTTCCCCGATGTTTGTTCGATTCACCTCCTGTCTGAATAGTGACTACAGGCTCATTCTAGCAGAAATTGGTTTGCCCGCAATTGGAATACGGGCGGAAATTGGCGCTCTCTCGTATGGATTGTGTCAAAACTTTACAGCAGTTAAAACTGCACCAACAACTACACGAAGCCGACCTGCGTCGGCTAGTCGGCGCAGGCCGACTTCGTGTCGTTGTAGCCGCGAATTCATTCGCCTTTAGAATTCCGACGAGATCGACAGATACACGCTGCGGATATTCTGCGGCGTGCCCTCGAACATCTTGCCGTTGGTGCGATTGGCCAGCGTCTTCATCAGGTCTTTGTTGGCGTCCGCGCCGTAGGAGATGGTGAAGAGTTTGACACCGCCGGGTTGATCGCCCGCGGGCAACTTGCTCAATAGATCGGCTTCGCTTGGCCCGCCGGAGATTTCGTTCTTGCCGTCGGTCAGCAGCACGATGCCATACAATCGATTCTCACCATTGGCCGCATCTTCCTTCTGAATCTCGTCCATCCGATCGAGCGCGGTGATGACCACCTGGTGCAGCGCGGTATTGCCCTGCGCGTACAGGCCCGCCATCCGCTGCGACAGTTCTTCGCGCACATCGCCGACGCGCCCGACCGCATTCAATTCGTTGATGTTGCTGGAGAACGCGATCACGATCACACGCTCATCCGGCTCCATCTGCTGCAAGAAACTGATCGCGCCGTCGAGCGCGCCCTTCAGTTTCTCGCCCAACATGCTGCCCGACGTGTCCACGATCAGGATCACCGTGGCCTTCTTCTTCACCTGATGGAACACATCCAGAATGTGCGTGACGGTTTCATCGGCGGGATATTCCAGGTTGGGCGAGTTCTTCGCGGTGACATTGGGATTCGCGCCATTCGCCGCGTCCAGCGGCGCGATCAACGGCACAGACACATCGGCTGGCCGCAAGCCCACTGTCACGGCGGTCTGTTGCTGCGCGGGATCGAGCAGATACATCTTAAAAATTTCGGCGGCTTCTTTCTGTTCCGCCGTCACCCACTCCGCGCCATCGAGAATGCAGTATGGATGCTCAGTCCAGAACGTCCCATCGGCAGGCGCGATGAAGACCAGCGGGAAACGCAGTTCGCTGCCATGCTGCCGGTTCCACTTCACCACGTCTGATTCAAAGGCCGTGATCGCATGCAGATAACCGTGGCCGCGCGCCGTCATGCGATTGAACAAATCGGTCGAGAGTTGCCCGTAGTGAAACACGCTCTGCTCCAACGCGCGCACGCTCGTGATCACGGTATCGCTCTTCACGATGTCCGGCGTCAGGCCGCTCGTTACGCCCGCGCCCGCATACGTCGCCGCGATCATCGTCAGCAAGCCGGAGTTGGAATAATCGGGATGACCATGCCCAAACTTGAACGTCTCCCATTCGGGATGATTGAGGGAAGCCCAGCCTTTGGGATCAGCGGCAAGTCTGGCGATGTCACTCAACCCGATCGGTTTGTCCGGCCAACCCAGCGCCTGCGCCATGGGCTGCCACATCGCGATGCCAAACGGTTCGCTGGTCAGCGCGGGACAATCGGCTTTGATCAGCGCGCGATTGTTGCGATCCTGCCACTTCTGATTGAGCTGCTTGATCCACACATACGTGCCGGGGCTGTACACCACGGGTTGCGAAGTGCCTGCGAGGATCGCGTCCATGCCTGTGCCTGATCCGCCATGCTTGATCTTGACGACGATCGGCTGGCCGCTGGCGATCTTCGCGCCGGAGGCGTTGAATTGCTCGATCGCCAGATTCAGCCAATCCTCTTTGGTGTTGGAGGATTCGATGCTGACGATGACGGCATTGGCCGGAGCGGCAGTGGCAGCCGCGGTGGCATTGAGAACAGCGATCGGTTCCGTGGGTTGCCCGCCCGATCGGCCCAGCAGCCCGATCGCGACGATGAGCACCGCGAGGATGATGACACCGACAAAGATCAACTGCGAGCGCTGCGAGTTCATCGTGGCCTCCGAAGATCAGGATGTGTGGTCAACTTCATCATACTGCAACTGCGCAAGCCCCCGCCCGACACGTCACAGATATTTTTCCACCGCCCAGCCGCCCGCCTTCATCACGTCGATCGGGATGAATTCATCGGTGGGTTTCACGATCAGCCGATTCTGCCCGGTCAGCGCATCCAGTACGTCGCCCATTGCGTCGGCCAGCGCCACCGGCCGATTGAGCGCCCGCGCGATGTCCAGCGGCGACTGATCGTCCAGCGCCACGCCCCGCGGATGATCGAACATGATGCGGGGCAACACAAGAACTTCGCCCAACACCCGATCGCGCAGCTGCGCGATTACGTCCTCGCCCATCAGCAGACCGGACACCCGGATCGTCTCGCCCAGCCGTTCATTCACGATCGGCGCAACATCCAACGGAACCTTCGTCAATTGCGTGAACTCGTTCGCCGTCTTCATCAACGTCGGCGCGAACAACGTCCCTGTCACCAACGTCGCCGACGCATAACGCAGCCTGCTTCCTGCATCCTGCCTCTTGCTTCCTGCATCCTGCCTCTTGCCTCCTGCCTCTTGCATCTTGCTTCCCGCGCTCTGCGCGTCCTGCTTCTTAATCTCCCGCTTGACCTTCTTCCAGTCATCGAGGAAATTCCGTACCATGCCCTGTCCGTTTTCTTCCAGCGCCAAACCGTCGTAATAGGCTCTGGGCGGCACGGGTTCGTCGAGTTGCAGATAGAACTCATCGGTCAGGTAGGCAAAGCGCACGCCCATCCTTATCAGACATTCTTTTTGAAACGCATGGACCTCGTCGACGATGCGGCGCATTTCGGCTTTCGTCAACGGCCGGCGATCATACTTGTGATGCTTCGTCAGGCCCACCGGCACCACGCTGATCGACTGCACCGTCGGCCAGAATTCAGTCAGGTCGCGCAGCGATTTCGTCAAGTGCGGCCCGTCATTCAAGCCCGGCGTCACCACCAACTGCGTGTGCACTTCGATGTCGTGATCGCGCAGCCAGGCCAGTTGTTCCAGAATATCAGGCGCGGTCGGATTGCGCAGACAGGCGCGGCGGGTTTCCAGATCGGTCGCGTGCACGGATACATACAACGGCGAGAGATACTGTTCCGCGATGCGATCCCAATCGTGGTCGGACAGGTTGGTCAACGTCACAAAGTGGCCGTGCAAAAACGAGTAGCGGTAATCGTCGTCCTTCACGTACAGCGCGCGCCGCATGCGATTGGGCATTTGCAGCACGAAACAGAACGGGCACAGGTTGTTGCAGCGGCGAATATCGATGTCGAAGGTAGGATGTTCGAACTCGATGCCGAGGACCTGATTGTACAAACGCGGCCCGGCGACGTTGAGGAGCATCCCCCCGCGCCGGATCGTCAACTCGATCCATTCGTCGGCGGCGTAATACTGCACGTCGATCACATCTTCGACCGGGTGACCGTTGACGACGAGCACCTCGTCGCCATGCCGCAGGCCGACTTCGGCAGCGAAACTATCCGGCTCAATCGCGGCGATCAAGCCGCCGCGCACTGGTTCACTCATCGCGATTGTTTTGCCCTTCTGTCCGTTATTGTACTGTGCCGCACGCCTGCCCGGTAGCCGATACCTTGAATAGATAGGTGTGCCGGTTGAGTTCAGGTTCGTTATCTTCCCGCTCCAGGCACAACCCCGGCACAGATTGGATTGGCGGCAAAGTCTCATTCAGGAATTTCTCAGTATTAGCGCCGTTGATCAACACGTAGTCAATCTGCCAGTCACGCAACAACTCCATGCTTGCCTCCGTGGGCCAAGTACCAAGCACGGACGCTGCTTGAGCAAAGTAAGTTGGCTCGACCGATGCATAACCATTGGCCACTTGCTGCCAGTGCAACGACTGCCGATACATGGCCAACTTGCTTGCCACTGGCAAAGGATATTCAATGAGCGCAACCGGCGGCGACTGGGCCGCCAGCCAGCGATCCACCGGGCGAGCATTCGCCGCCACTCTGGTAAACGAGGGGTAGGGTGTCGTCAGCCCTTCGAAACACACCAGACCGATGATGATTATCAGCGGGGCCGTCGCACGCCCCCGGAAACGCCCGGCGATCCATGTGGCCCCCGCACCCGCCAAGACCGCAACCGCCAGCATCCCTGGAATCATATACCTCGCCCAGACACGCGTCACCGTTAGGAATGGAAAGACGCGATACAAGACTGACAAAGGCAAAGGTATCACCGTTGCGTCACCGGGCGGCATTAGGCCCGATCCAACCAAAGATTCCACGACAGGCCGGATTACGCGAGCTAATGCCGGGGGCAGCATCACCACAGCCGGCTGCTCGTTCCAGTGCAGAGTGATGCCCATCGCCAATATCATGCTAACTCCCAGCAAGACTACATAGACCCGCCGCTGAGGCCACCGCCTAAATGCGCCCACTGCGGCAATCGCCAGCGTTGCATAGCCAATACTCACCACAGCCGCTTCCGAGTGAACGGGAAAAGCCGCGCGTGACGCTTCACCCCATAGTCCGTTTGATGGGTTGGGCACGAATAATCGATCGATGCTAAGTGAATAGACGTCGGCCATTGTGATTGGAAAATTCGGCGTTTCCTCGAACATTTGCGTTCGGCTAAACACGGTCAAAGCGGCGAAAGGGGCAGCCACCAGGCCGCCGACTAAGCCTATTACTCCCAGTCGTGCCAGCCGTTGCGTCCACCGGTTGGGGCTTTCCCCCGTCCCGATAATGACTAACGGAATCAAGGGGGCGAAAAAGACAAACTGCCAGTGGCCCAGGCAAGCTAACCCAAGAAACACTCCGGCCAACAACCCATCACGGCGCTGCTGGCTGTGTAGCACGCGGTGAGAAAACCAGCCCAGATAAGGTAACCACATACTGCTCAACAAGATATCGGTGTGCCCACCCAGGCGCAAGGTCAAAACTGGCGCCAGCATGTAGACGCAGCCGCCCAACATTCCTGCCAGCCAGCGGCCGCTTACCTGCGTTATCAAACGATACACCCCAAATCCGGCCAGAACATATGCCGTCAGTGAGACCAGATTGTACGTCAGCACTGAGCCAAGCACGCGCGTCAGGGGCGCAAAAACAACAAACCACCACACTGGGGGTGAGCTGCTACCGAGGTAAAAACCGTGCGGGTAGAAAATATCCGGCGCAAATAACGGAGAAACCTGCAGGTCGAAGATCGCGTGCTGAGTCCAGTCCAATCCCCATAAGATGCCAAAGACATCATCAAAGGGCCGCCCGACAACATGCGTTCCAACATGCAACATGAGCTGCCAGTTTGTTATACCGATGATCGTCGCTAAGAGCGCCAGAGCGGTCCAGTGAGGGTGATTCTGGCTGACAGACACTAATCGACGCATCGACTTCATATAGGCGAGCCTAGGGGCATAATCAGTGTTGGTCGATCACAACCAACGCACGTAGTACGCGGTTGCCGCATCAAGGTCGGCATACAGCCCGCGCTGCTCAGGCGGCAGCAGCGCCGCCAGTTGATACATCGCCTCGTCGGTCATCTGTCTCAACATATCACTGTTGGCCCGATCATCGCCGGCTTCCAGATAAAACGGTTGCCCGAAGCGATACGTCACCGTCGTGCGTTTGAAGCGTTTGATGTTGTGCTTGAACTGCTCGGTGCCGCTAATCGCCACCGGCACGATCGGGACGTGGGCGCGCTGCGCCACATAGGCGATGCCCTCGTGCGCCTCACCCAACTCGCTCGTTTCACTGCGATGCCCCTCCGGCGCGATCAGCAAGGCCAGGCCCGCATCCAGCACATCGAAGGCGGTGCGTAACGCCTGCCGGTCGCCCGCACCCCGATTGACCGGGAATGCGTCGAAGGCTTTGATGATCGGCCCGATCACTTTGTCTTCGATCGCTTCCACCTTCGCCATCGAGATAAGGTAGCGCGGGAAAATGCCCGTCAAAATCACCGGATCGAGAAAGGCGATGTGATTGATCATCATGATGACGGGGCCGGTGTGCGGGATGTTCTCCCAGCCGGAAGCGTCCAGTTTCATCACCAGTTTCATCGCCACGCGCAGCGCAAACAGCAAAATATTGCGGATCAAGCGCGGCCGGTAGTTGACGAAGCGATTGGCGCGACTGCTCATTTTGAGTTTACGGCTCTGGAGTTTGGATTGAACCGGATCGATCATGGCGCGTTGATCAGGCGCTCGACTTCGGCGATGACCTGCTGCACATCCAATGCCGTCGAG
>JACRBO010000817.1 GCA_016219235.1 Chloroflexota bacterium | reverse complement strand
GCCGCCGTCGCATAACACGGCGGGCGCGGCTTCGATCAGATCACGCACCTGATCGAGATCGTCCGGTTGCAGCGCGTCGAGGATGTCGCCGCTGAACGCGCCCGCGATCTGCCGGTGGTCCGGCGCGAGCATGACGTTGAGTGTCGCCGTCGGCAGCGCGTCGGGCAACTTCAGGCGCAGCAGATCGGTCGGGTGGGGGGCCGATCGCGCGATCGGGCGCACGACGACCCCCGCCGCGCGCGTGAGTTCGATCAGCACCTGCGCCTGCGGATCGGCCCCCAAAATCCCCGCAAACACAATCGGGACGTTGAGGCGCGCCAGGTTCTCGGCCAGATTGCGGGCTACGCCGCCCGCCTTCAACGTGATACGGCCGGGCACATCCGTCGTTGGTAATGGGTTGCGCGACAAGCGGGTTTTGATGTCGAGGGCGGCCGTGCCAAGCGCGAAGAGTGGGTGCATGATCACCTCGGAAAATAAACCACGGAGGCCACGGAGCACACGGAGAAAAGACGGTCTCTCCGTGAACTCTGTGCCCTCCGTGGCGATGGGTAAAGGGTCGAGTTAGTCTTCGATGGGTCGATTCAGCGCTGCCGGAACGTACATCTCGGTGGCATATTCTTTCAGCATGCGGGCCGTGCTGAACATGGGGCCAAGCGTGCGGATGCTTTCCTTCATCATGCGAATCCAGCCGGTGGGTACGCCGGTGCGGCTGTCCTCATCGTAGTATAGCGGCACGATCGATTGCTCCAGCGTATCGAACAACGACTCGGCGTCGGCCGCGTCTTGTGCCTCAGGATCGCCGTAGTCGGCGTCGCTGCCGATGGCCCAGCCGTTCTCGCCGTTGTAGCCTTCGCGCCACCAGCCGTCGAGGATGGAGAAGTTGAGCACGCCGTTCAGGCCGGCCTTTTCGCCGCTGGTGCCGCTGGCCTCCAGCGGGCGGCGCGGCGTGTTCATCCACACGTCCACACCCTGCACCAGATGCCGCGCTACATTCATATCGTAGTCTTCCAGAAAAACCAGGCGGCCGCTCAAACTTGATTCTTTGATGAAGCGATACAGGTCTTGAATGACGCGCTTGCCGGGATCGTCCGCCGGATGCGCCTTGCCCGCGAAGATGAACTGCACAGGGCGGGCGGGATCGTTGACGAGGCGCAGCAGTCGCTTCACATCACGCAGCATCAACGCCGCGCGCTTATACGTGGCGAAGCGCCGCGCTAACCCGATCGTTAAAGCGTAGGGATCGAGCAGCACGCCGCTGGCGACGATCTGCACCGGATGCGCATTGCCCCGGCTCCACTGGGCGCGGGCGCGCTCACGCGCAAAGGCCACTAACTGGCGCTTGATGTGCCGCCGCACCGCCCATAATTCGGCATCTGGGATGTCGCGGATCTTGTCCCACATGGCGCGATCGTCGATGCGCGAGCGCCAATCGGCGCCCAGATAGCGCGTGTACAGATCGGCCAGGCGGCGGGCCAGCCAGGTGTTGGTGTGGACGCCGTTCGTGATCGAACCGATGGGCACTTTGTCCACGGCGCGATCGGGCCACAGGTGCGCGAACATGCGGCGCGAGACTTCGCCGTGCAGTTCGCTGACGCCGTTGATGCGGCTGGAGCAGCGAATCGCCAACAGCGACATGCTGAACACTTCGCCCCAGGCCTCGCGCTGATAGGCCAGCGCCATGAAGCTGTTACGGTCCAGTCCCAGCTGCGGCCAGTAATTGGCGAAATATTTTTCCATCATCCACGTCGGGAACATATCGTGGCCGGCGGGCACGGGCGTGTGCGTGGTGAAGACGCTGCAATCGCGAATGCGCGCAACGGCTTGCTCGAACGTGTCGCCCGCCGCCACATATTCGCGGATGCGCTCCAGGCTCAGGAACGCCGAGTGACCTTCATTCATGTGGAAGACGGCAGGTTGATAGCCCAGGGCGCGCAGCGCGCGCACGCCGCCGATGCCCAGCAGCATCTCCTGCTGCAGGCGGCGCTCCAGATCGCTGTAATACAGGCGCGTGGTCAATTCGCGATCGGCGGCCGAGTTGGGATCGAGATCGGTGTCGATCATGAACAGCGGCACGCGGCCCACCTGCACGCGCCACACGCGGCAGTACACCACCCGATCGGGCATCTCCACCTGAACGGTCAACGGCTGATTGTGGTCATCCATCACCGGCAGAATGGCCGACTCGGCCAGATTCAGGTTTTCGTTGATGGCTTCCTGCCAGCCGTCTTCGGCGATGCGCTGGCGGAAGTAGCCCTGTCGATACAGAAAGCCGACAGCCACCAGCGGCAAACCCAGATCGCTGGCCTCTTTCAAGTGATCGCCGCTCAGCACGCCCAGGCCGCCCGCATACATGGGCAGCGCTTCGTGCAGGCCAAATTCGGTCGAGAAGTAGGCGATGGATCGATCGGTCAGAGCGGGGAACTGGCTGCGCGTCCAGGTGGTATCGGCGTTGAGGTAGGCGTCAAAGGCGGCGATGACGTGCTTGTATTGATCCAGATACGAACTGTCTTGCGCCATAGCGTTGAGATTCTTGCGCGCCGCCTGCTGCAGCAGTTTCACTGGATTATGCGAGATGCGTTCCCACAACACCGGATCGATGAAGCGGTACAGTCGCAGCGCCTCGGGGTGCCACGACCACCACAGGTTGTAGGCCAGGTCGCCCAGCCGCGCGATCGGCTTGGGCAGTGAAAACGTCGGAACAGTTGTGTGAAATTGAGTCACGGTTCAATCCTCCTTGGGTTAAACGCGGGTTATTCTAGCCGCGACCCCCGGATTGTCAAGCATGCTGCGTTGCCTGAATGTGCAAATTGTCAGCACAGTTTGCGTCTTTGTTTGCGCGCCGCGTATCTTTGCCACGATGTGCACGCAGAATGTGGCAGCAGAGGCGGCTCCCACGCCGCCGGACACGCGGGGGCTACGCACGGAGCCCGCTCCGCTCCGTCTCTGACACACTTTGCGTGCACACTGACCACGCAGCCTATTCTCGTTCATAAGGCTTCAAGGTATAATCGTTTGCATGAAAGTCATCAACACGCAGGGCGAAACGTTGTTAGCGCACGTCAAATGGTGTGCCTCGTTCGGCGCGAAGTTGCGCGGCTTGATGTTCCGCCGCTCGATTGCCGCCGACGAAGGGTTGGTTTTAGCCGAAAGCCGATCGAGCATCACGGCGACCTCGATTCACATGTTCTTCGTGCCCTTCGACATCGCCGCGATCTGGCTGGACGACGATCGGCGCGTGGTGCACACTGCACTGGCGAAGGCGTGGCATCCGTATTACGCTTCGCCCCGATCGGCCCGGTACGTGCTGGAAGGCCCGCCGATTTTGTTGCAGCGTGTGGCGGTGGGTGAGCAATTGCGGTTTGAGGAATGATGATCGATGCAGGATGCGCGATGCAGGATGCACGCTTACATCGAGGTGATCGAACGGCCGGGCGGTCCAGCGCCGTAATCGGGGGGACGCGAGTCGGGGTTCGTGATGTGGTGGGGTATCTGCGCATCGGTGAAACGCCCGAGTCATTGGTTGAGCATGTTCTGCCGCACCTCACCCTGGCTCAGGTGTATGATGCGTTGAGTTACTACAATGATCACCAGGCTGACATCGATCAGGAACTGAGCCTGAACACGGAAGAACACGCTCGCCGGGTCTTGCATGATTCGCTGGGTGAGGAAGGCTTTCGACACGTTACCGGTCAGTTTGGATACCCGGCGACTATAAGTCACGGCAACAATCACACGAAGTCGGCCTGCGCCGACTAAAGACTGGCCGACGCAGAGCTGAGCGTGCGAAGGGTCGGCTTTGTGCAACTGTAGGCGCGGTT
>JACRBO010000812.1 GCA_016219235.1 Chloroflexota bacterium | reverse complement strand
TGACCGTGGTGGCCGATCTGGACGAAGCCGACATTGTGGTGACGGTGAAGAACTACTATCGCAAGCGCCCCAAGATGATCGGCGATGCGGAGAAGCACGGCACCACGGTACACGTCTTGCGCGCCAGCACCGCCATGCAGGTCGACAAATTCCTGAGCGATCTGTTCGGCCTAACCAGTGAGGATACGGATCCATATTCGATTGCGATGCACGATGTGCAGGATGCGATCCTGCGGGTGACGACCGGGACCCGATCGGTTGATCTGACCCCGCAGCCTCCGCACATCCGCCGTATGCAGCACGAGGTGATCCGCGAGGCGCAGCTGATCTCGCACTCGTACGGGCGCGAACCCTATCGGCGCGTGCGAATCTATCGGGAATAGCCAAACCTGACAGGTCTGCTGGACCTGTCAGGTTTTACTCTATCATGAGCTTATTCATTACTTTTGAAGGGCCGGAAGGCTGCGGCAAGACCACCCAGATCAAGTTGCTGGCGCAGGCGTTGGCGGCGCGTGACTGCAATGTATTGAGTCTGCGCGAGCCGGGCGGCACATCGATCGGCGATCAGATCCGCGAGGTGCTGCACGATCTGCGCAATACAGAGATGCACGCGCGGGCGGAGATTTTGTTGTACAACGCGGCGCGCGCGCAGATCGTCGAGCAACGGATCAAGCCGCATCTGGCGGCGGGCGGCATCGTGTTGTGCGATCGATTTGCGGACAGCACGCTGGCCTATCAGGGCTTCGGGCGCGGGCTGGATTTATCGGATGTGCGGCACATCGTGGCGTTTGCGACGCAGAACCTGAAGCCCGATCTCACGCTGTATCTGGACATCGACGTTGAGGCCGGGTTAGCGCGACGGCGCACCGGCGGCGGCGAGTGGAATCGCATGGACGATCAGACGGTGGAGTTTTATCGCCGGGTACGCGAGGGCTATCGGGTGTTGATGGCCGAAGAGCCGCAGCGCTGGGTGTCGATCGATGCGGCGCGCGAGGTGGCTGAGATTCAGCGGGATATTCTGGTTGAAGTTGAGAAGAGATTGACGGCGAGATAGCGGGATAGCGGGATAGAGAGACAGAGAGAAAGCGAGAACTTGTCGCTCAATCTTCCCGTCTCTCCGTCCCTCCATCGCTCTATCTTACAGATCGTCTGGCATTCCCATCCCGCCACCGGGGTCGCCACCCGCCATGTCGCCCAACTCGGGCATGGACTTTTCGATGGCTTCGGGGTCCTCGCCTTTTTCGAGGCGAGTGACCACTTCACCAAATTCGGGGCCGAGGTCTTCGCCGGTTTCGTCGGCCATGCGCCGCATCATGCGGCCCAGCGAGCGCGGATCGTTTTCGTTGACGTCGTCAAACATGGATTCGTCGAGGTCGCCGCCCTCGCCCGATGAGAGCGATGAGCCGCGAATGACGCGCACTTTGGAGACGAGGCGCTTCAGGTTTTGCCCCTGGCAAATGGGACAGCGGGCGTCGGCGTGATTGACGACGGAAAAACTGCGAAAGAACACTGACACTTTCTTTTTGCAATCGCCGCAGCGATACTCGTAGATAGGCATGGTTGCTCCGTAGAACGTGGTGCGTAGTGCGTGTGGCGTGATGCGAACTGCGCGATTGATTCAGGATTACGCAGTACGTCTTACGCATTACGCTTGAATTATACACGAGGCACACCATCTTGACTGAACTTGATCCGTATCAACGGCCAACGACCCCGCTCTTGATCGTCATCTCCGGCCCATCGGGTGTGGGGAAGGACAGCGTGCTGCACGGCCTGAAGCAGCAGGGCTTGCCCTTCCGCTTCGTGCCGACGATGAACACTCGCCCGCGCCGCCCCAATGAAGTGGACGGCGTCGATTATTACTTCGTGACAACTGAGCAGTTCATCTCCATGCTGGAACGGGGCGAACTGTTGGAGCATGCGGTCGTCTACGGCGACTATAAAGGCATTGCCAGACAGCCCATCCGTGAGGCGCTGGCCTCCGGCCAGGACGTGATTCTGCGCGTGGACGTGCAGGGCGCGGCGACGATCAAACGGCTGATCCCGCAGGCGATCTTTATTTTCCTGGCGACGGGCAGCGAAGATGAATTGGTCGAGCGGCTGTCGCGCCGCAAGACCGAGACGCCGGAGAGCCTGCGCTTGCGCATCGCCACCGCGCGCGAAGAAATGCACCGCATCCCCGAATTTGACTACGTGATTGTCAATCAAGCCGATTGCCTGGATAAGACCGTGCAAAGCGTGATCGGCATCATCCGCGCCGAGCACTGCCGCGTGCAGCCCCGGATCATTTCGCTGTGAACCCATTGAATGCTCCGCCCCC
>JACRBO010000828.1 GCA_016219235.1 Chloroflexota bacterium | reverse complement strand
TCTCCGCTTGCGTTGCGCCAGGGCGGCCAAAGGCGATGTTTTCTGCCACGGTGCGCGAGAACAAAAAGATGTCTTGCTCGATCTTGCCGATCTGCGAACGCAGCCCGTCCAGACTCCAATCGCGCACATCAACGCCGTCGATCAGGATGCGGCCCGCGGTGGTGTCGTAGGTGCGGTTCACCAACCCAATCAGGCTGCTCTTGCCCGAACCCGTCTGCCCCACAATCGCGACCGTCTGACCGGGCTGAACGCAGAAGGAGATGTCTTGCAGCAAAGGCTGATTGCTGAAGCCAAAGGATACACTATCAAAAACGATCTCGCCCTTCACCGCCCGATCGATCCCGGCGACGTTCTCGTCCAGATCGGTTTCTGCGCGGATGATGCTCAAGATCCGATCGGCGCTGGCCAGGCCCGATTGGATCAGCGAAAACGTAAAGATCGAACTGAAGGTCGGCCAGCGCAAGACATTCATCAACCCCATCACGCCGATTACATCCGCCAGCGTCACGGCACCATTTTGATACAGCCACAGCGCGTGCATCAGCATCAGCCCGACGGTGATCGCGAACAACAACACCGGCAGGTAACGCGCCTCGATGTGGCCCTGCTGGACGGCAGTATCGCGCAACCGGCGGGCGCTGGTCCGAAACTTGTCGCGCTCAAACACGTCGCGGGCGCTGGCTTTGACCACCTCGATGCCCGAAATGATTTCGGCCAGCGCGGCATCCAGTTGGCCGAATTGGCCGCGCAGCCGCGCGGTAATAGGCTCCAGTTCATGCACGTAGGCGCGAACGGCGAAGATGTAAGACAGAACGAACAGGCCGGGGACGATCAGCAGTTGCAGATTGATCGAGCCGATGAAGATCAGGACGATGGAGATCGTGACGGTCGATTCGATCAACAAACTCGCGCCCGGCGTCACCATGTCGCTGAGTAACGCGACATCGTCGGTGGCGCGGGCCATCAAATCGCCGACGCGCTGTCGGCTGTGGAAGGTCTGGCTTTTGCCCAGCAAACTCGCATAAAGTTCCTGGCGCGCATCGGCCGCGAAACGCGCTGCGATGTGCGTATAGGCATACGAGGCCAGCAAGTTGAAGATGCCGTCCATCGTGAGGATGATCAGAATAGCCAGCGCGTACAGTGGAAGTTGGCCGCCGCCGGGCTGCACCATCTCGCCGGCCGCGCGGCCAATCAGCACCGGGCTGCTGGAATACGTGGTCAGACTGACGATTTGCAAGATCAGGGCCAGCGCGAGCAGGCCTTTGTATCGCCAGATATGTGACGCCACCCAGCGCGTCGTGGAGCGTCGGTCATAGCGATAGGCGTCGCTAACGTGGAATTCACTGTTTGAGATCATAGTCGATGGCGGGCGGAAGTTGTCTGGCGCATCCGGCAATGATACCACTGGCGGCCTTCAAGAATTTATTCCGCAAACTGGCGCTGATAGAGCGCGGCATACACTCCGTTGAGGGCCAGCAACTCAGCATGTTTGCCCTGTTCCACAATTTGACCATCCTGTACCGCACAGATCACATCCGCGCTGCGAATGGTGCTCAAGCGATGGGCGATCACGACTGCGGTGCGGGTCTGCAGCAATCTCCGCAGTGCGTCCTGGATCAAGCTCTCGGTCAGGCTGTCCACATTCGAGGTGGCTTCGTCCAAAATCAAAATGCGTGGATCGGTCAAAATGGCGCGTGCGATGCACACCAGCTGGCGTTGCCCCACCGATAGATTGGATGCACCTTCCTGAACGCGGGTCTCGTAGCCGGCCGGCTTAGCCATAATGAAGTCGTGCGCATTGGCGAACCGCGCCGCGCGCTCCACTTCCGCATCGGTTGCTGCCGGGCGGCCAAAGCGGATGTTATCGGCGATGGTGCCCGAGAAGAGAAAAGAATCCTGCGGCACTAGCCCGATTTGCCGATGCAGTTGGCGCTGTTTTACGGTGCGCACGTCGATACCGTCGATCAGCACTGCGCCTTCGCTGACATCGTAGAACCGAGCGATCAGGTTGCCGATCGAGGTCTTGCCTGCGCCAGTCGGGCCGACGAGAGCCACTGTTTGGCCGGGTTGGATATCGAGGCAAACCGCGTGGAGGACTTCCGGCAGTTCCGGGCGATAGCGGAAGGACACCTGCTCAAAGGTCACGCGACCGATGATGTCCGGCAGCTCGATCGAATTGGGTTGATCGAGCACTTCGGGCATGGTATCCAGTAGTTTGACCACTTGCTCGCCACCCGCCAGCGCTGATTGCAGCGTAGTGAACAGGCGACTCAGTTCCTGTATCGGCTGGAAAAAGCGGGTGACATATGATAGGAAGGCCACCAGCACGCCCAGCGTCACATCACCGCTGCCCACGGCGCGCCCGCCAAACCACAGCACGATCGCCGTCGCCAGGATGCCTAAGAATTCGATGGCGGGGAGAAAGATAAACGAGAGCGACATCGCGCTGATGTTGGCCCGGCGGTTGACTTCGTTGACCGCGCTGAAATTCTCCTGAGTAGTGTCTTCCTGCCCAAAGGCCTGTATGACGCGCACCGCGGCAATATCTTCGGCCAGGCCGCCCACCACCTGGGCCACGCTGGTGCGCGTTTCACGGAAGGCCACGCGCGCGCGCCGCGAGAACCAGATCGTCACCAGCAACATCAGCGGCAAAACCGTAAACGCCAGCAGCGCCAGTCGCACATTCATAATCAGCATGACCACAATGATGCCGATCAGCACGAACAGGTCCCCGATCAGCGTGATGATACCTTGCGAGAGCAGATCATTGATCGTGGCTACGTCGTTCATCACCCGCGAGACGGTCACGCCGACGATGTGCGTGTCGTGGTAACTCAACGACAATTCCTGAAGATGATCGAACAGGTCACGGCGGATATTGGCCAGCATGCGCTGCCCCACCAGCGAGAGCAAATACTGCTCGGTAACGAACCATCGGCTGTTCCAATACCCCGATCGATTGTCCAGCGAATCAGTTGCGGATTGACCATGGCAATCAGGTCAATCAGCACCATCGTGAGATAGACGCCCGTGACAAATTTCCAATGTGGACGTAAGTAGCCGAAGCAGCGCAGCAGAATGGCGGACTGGGAGACTCCTGGGGCTTGATTTTCGATCGTAGGCTTCATTGCATTTTCCAACGGTACAGTGCGAATGACATTATAGGCCAATTTTTCTGAGCTGATGAACAACGCCCACCACATCAGCGCAGAACCTTGTTCGGCCGGTCGATGAGTATGCTGCCCATCACCCCTCGCGCCGGAAGGTCGCCGCCTGCCCGATCATGGGCAGCGCCCACTCACCGGCAGCGAGACCGGCGCGCAGACCCATTCGATTCTGACCAGCATCATCCGGACCTGCCAGAAACACGGCCAGGACTTCGTCAACACCGTGAAACGCGTCTTGCGTCACCCCGCGCCGTTGGCGTTAGACCTTGTGGATGACACGACGCGGTAAACAAATGCGCTACAACGCCGAATTTGGCGAGCGTGTCGCGTTCGTCGCAGCCAGTCAGCCGCTGCATGGCTTGACGGCCGATCGCACGGAGTTTCCGGGGCGCGGAGAGACTGTGCGCAAGCCGGCGGCGCTCGATCGAATTGGTCTGGCCAGTGTCATCGAGCCGGGTGTCGATCCGTGCGCAGAGTTTCGGTCGGTTCAAACACCCGATGGCACGTGCGCGCACCTCGCGGGCGTCATCACCTGCCAACTCGATTCGCTCGCGCCGGGTGAGGCGGCCACGATCGAGATTGGCGTGAACCTCTCGGCCGATCTCAAGCCCGGCGACAACTTATCGAACCTCACGGAATACCGACTCGATCAAACCGATCAAGCCGACGTGCCAACCAAGTTCGATCTATTCAGCGTCGTGCCGGCTGCCGATTTCATCGTCAACACGATCACCGACGGCAGCAACAGCAACACCGGCGACGGCCTCTGCGCCGATGCCAACGGCGATTGCACCTTGCGCGCGGCGATCCAACAAGCGAATGCGACGCCGGGCGCACAGTCCATCGCGCTGCCCGATTGGCAAGTGATCCTCGACACGGATCTCGCCATCAACGCTGATGTCACGATTACGGGTCTGGGCGCGGGCAAGACGATCCTGGGCGGCGACGGCAGTCATCGCATCCTCACCATCGCCAACGGCGTCGCGGTCACGATCACAGATGTGACGCTTCAGGGCGGTTACGCCACGTCGGCCGATGGCGGCGGGTTGTACGTTTCAAATGAAGCGAACGTGACGCTCGATCGCGTGCAGCTCAGCGGCAACCACGCCGATCAACGCAGCGGCGCGATCTGGAATGACGGCTCGCTCACCATCGACGACAGTTCGATCACGGGCAACGATGCGGACACCGGCGCGGGCGGCATCGGCAGTGCCGGCACGCTGAGCCTGAGCAACGTGACCGTCAGCGGCAACATCGGCCAGTCGGGTGGACTTAGCAGCACGGGTGCGGCTACGCTGATCAATGTGACCGTCGCCAACAATCACGCAACCGGCAGCGGCGGGGGTCTGAGCGGCAGCGCGGCCAACTTCACACTGCAAAACACGATCCTCGCCGACAACGCCGCTGACGTCTCCGGCCCGAATTGCGGTGGGTTCACTTCGCAGGGTCACAACCTGATCGACGACGTAAGCGGCTGCACCATCTCAGGACAAGTGACCAGCGACATCGTCGGGCAAGACGCACGTCTCGCACCGATGGACCTCAACGACGGTGATACCATGACGCAGGAAGTGCTCGGCGGCAGTCCGGCGATCGATCGCGGCGCATGCATGCTGGCCGCCGATCAACGCGGCGTCACGCGCCCGCAGGACGGCGATCTCGATCAAGTGGCGGCGTGCGACATTGGAGCGTATGAATTTGTGCCCGCCAGAATTTTCCTACCGCTGGTCGTGAAGTAGACAAACGAACTGGCCCTGGCCTGATTCTTCGTCTCAGGCCAGGGCCAAATACCGTGTCAAAGCGCCACGACACATAGCAGCCAATAATGCAAGGCCGCGGTGTCGTGGCGCTTGATTGAGTCACGCGATTAATATCTTGTCGTAGCCTTACATAGCCGTGAACGGTTTGCCCTTCGTCAACAGGTCCATGATGATCACACATGCGGATAGTCGATCAACTGCTGCAGCACCCAGGCGATGGCGTCACCCGTCTTGTCTTTGAACTCCGCCCAGGTCGGTCGCGAATCGCGATCGGCCTCTGACCACGACACATTTAAGTGCCAGTTGTTCAGCCTCGGAAGCGCGCTGCATGACGCGTGATAAACGCCGATAATTTGCGCTCCAGCCCAAACGATTGATCTTCGCTGTAATAGCCCGACGGCTTTCGGCAAGTTCATCATGGTTTCCTGGTTTATGGTTGATTCAACCACTCGATCGCGTACCGCGGCGCGACGGCTTCCTGTTCCAATTTGCGATCGGCGGCCAGCAGCCTGCCGATGACGCCCGCGCAATCCTGTAATCCGGCATTGGCGTGCAGCGCCGTCAGGCCAACTCGATCATTCGCAGTCAACGGCTGTGCCCGGCGTTGATGCTGCGTGAATGTGGCCTCATCCATCGCCAGCGATTTGACCTCGC
>JACRBO010000827.1 GCA_016219235.1 Chloroflexota bacterium | reverse complement strand
GCGCGGCGTTATACAACTTGTCGTACCAGTGATCGTCGGCGTCGGTGTACATGGTCAGATTCTTCACGCCGAGATTGGCGAGGAGTGCGTCCAGATGCAGGCCGGACTTGATGCGATTCATGGGGATGACGGACAGGTGCGCGCCCACTTGCGAACACACCGCTGAACGCACGCCCTGCAGACCCGCGCACATCGCCATGGTGAACGTCATCGCGCCGTAGCAATGCACCACGGCCTGCACCGAGGGCGCGCCGGTGAGGTCGCGCACGGCCTGCACCGCCGCGGGCCAATCGCGCGTGGCGATGTCGTCCGCCGTGTATTGCGTCGTTGCATACGGCAGTTCGATGCTCGATCGATAATCCAGCAGCCACACATCGTAGCCGTGCGCGAAAAGATACTCGGTCAGGTTCGTGTCGATCAGGTCAGTTGCAAACGCGAGGCTGGACACGCCCAGGCCGTGAGCCAGAATCACCGGCCCTTTCTTCCCGCCCTGATAGCGCGTGAGGCGCAGGCGCGTGTTGTCGTCGGTCGTGAAGGTGTGGACTTCGGGCGGCGTAGTGCGTAAAGGGCGCTTCTTGCGCGGCGGCGCTGTGGGATCGAAGACGGTGGCACGCGCGAAAACGCCGCCGTATACGTCGAAGAGTTGGCCGCTGAAGAAGCCGCCAAAACGTGCCAGGATCGACAGCCGCTGGCCGAGGTCGCGGGCGTTCGTCACTTTGATCGTGGTCAGTTGTTGGCGCAGGTCTTTCAGATGAATCTGAATGATGCCCTTGCCGATCACGTCGCCGGTGTTGTCCGTGCCTGAGTAGATCGTCACGAACAACGTGGTAGTGTCCGCCCAGATGTCGAAGCCCGGATCGTTGTGAACGTGCTTGTTGCCTTCAAAGAAATACTTTGATCCATCTTGCGCGCTCAACGTGCCGAGGTAGCGCATGTAGCGCAAAGTGAATCGATTGGGATCGCGGATGAACAGATAGAACTTGCCGTTGGTCAACGTGAGCGGTTGCGGTGATAGGGCCGGGGCCGTAACGGTGCCGACGATTGTTCCCGCGTGATCGGGGTCGCTCATCATCTTTTCGACATCGTTGGAACTGACCGTGACGATCATGCGCAATGACGACGCATCCGCCTTGCCCTGGCGCGCGCCCGCTGCGAAATCATCTTTGACCTTCGTGGAGAAGTAACCGTCCATCGCTTCGGTGAACTGGATGCCAGGAATCGCCGTCGAGATGCCGAGTTCGATCGGTTCGGTGACGGGCGCGAAGTTGTAGTCAATGGTCCAGCCGCGATCTTGCGCCAGCAGTTGCATGTTGCGCTCAGCCACGGCGCAAATGGTGATGTGCGGATTGGTGCCCAGCGAGCGCGAAATGATCGCGCCGTCGTTGACGTAGAGGCCGTCGTAGACGTCTGTGCCCGCGGCTGCGGCAAAGACTTGCCCTTTGTGATTGGTTACGCCCTGCGCCGCGTCGTCAGCCATAATCGCGCCGCCCAGCGGATGCGCGCTGACCATGTTCTTGCTTTGCAGTTGACTCCACGCCGGATTCTCGACAAACGTGCCGCCGAGCGGTCTGGTTGCTTCCAATAATTTATCGTTGACGGCTTTGATGTAGGGCCGATCGCCCGCACCCGGCCACTTGATTTGCAGGCGATCACCTTCCAGTTGCAACTTGCCGGTGCTGTCGTCGTGCGCCATGACCAGATACACCTGCGAATTGCGCACGGCACCCGTGTATGCGCCGCGAATGAGTGAATCGAGTTCGCGCGTTTTTTCGCGGATGGTGTCGGACAAACCTTGATCGGTATCTTTGCCGACGAGTTTAGCCGCCAGCGACAACGTCCTGGGCAGGAACGTCGCCAGCGGCCCGCACACGCCGCCTTCTTCGATGATCATGCCATCGTCGAGATTGGGCTGTTCGCGCAGATCGATCGCGGTGGTGATCGTCGGGCCGACGGGGTCTTGATTTTTCGGATCGCGCGCGCCAAAGCCGAGCATGTTGATGTCAACATCGTTGTTGTAGGCAAAGCCCAGTACATCACCGTTGCCGGAGAAATTGTGCCCCAGCCGATCGGACATGCTCAGCCCGGCGGCTTTTGATCGCATCAGGATTTCATTGGTACCCAGCGTGCCCGCGGCGAGGATCACGATGTCGGCGCTGACGACGGCGGTCGGCGCATCGAAGCCCTCGCGGCCGGTGTCGAGCAGTTGATAATGCACCAGCCACTGATCGTTTTGTCGCTCAAGATAACGCACTTCCACTTGCGTGAAGAGCTGTGCGCCGTGTGTTCTGGCATCGGGCAAATAGTTCATCAACACCGTGTTCTTCGCGCCGTGATTGCAGCCGCTCATGCAGTCACCGCACAACTTGCAGGCCGACTGTTTGACGCCCACGTTGTTGACGCTGTCTTCAAACGTCACGTTGAGGGGCAGCCGATAGGTCGGGCCGTTGAGGGCCGCGCCGGATCGATCGTGGGCGCGCATCTTCGGGGTGATGGGCAGTCGATCGGGATACGGCTTCGATCCCAGCATGATTTCGGCGCGATCGAAGCCAGCCTTCAACAGCGTGGTCACATCAGCGCGAAAGGCCAGCGGCCAGCGCGGATCCTCAAAGACGCGCGGTTCCGGTCGGGAGGCGACGTTGGCGTTGATGAGTGACGTGCCGCCCAGCCCGCAGCCCACCAGCACATTCATGTCGTCGCTGACGCGGATGTCGTACAGGCCGGTACGCAGGCCCAGCGTTTGATCGGGCAAATTCACTTGAATTTCGGGCAGCGCTTCCAGTTCGGTGTCGGGATATTCGCCTGGCTGAAATTCTTTGCCGCGTTCCAGCACGCACACGCTCTGGCCCGCGCGCGCCAGTCGGGACGCGGCGATGCCGCCGCCGTAACCGGATCCGATCACGACGACGGTGTAGTGCGGCTGAATGTTATCGACGGGCGACGACAATCGCGGCATGGCAATCTCCTGTTGTAGAACCTGATGAAGGGGGCATCAGGTATACCTGGCTGTGGCATAGCATAGTGCGAATGGATGGGTTTGTCAATTAGAATTCAGTATCAAGGCGCAAGTGGTTATCTTCACAGATCGGCTTTATGCGCGGGCTGATTTGGTACCAAATTCTAATTGACTTTGAGATTTGATCGGGTGTACGCTGTCTGCTAGCCAAAGTGGGCATGGTTGCCCACCCCTCCACTTCATTGCTCAGTCATCATCCATTGATCTCAGCGTTCGTTCAACCGATCGGGTATTGAAGGCCCGATCGTGATCGATGTGTCGACGTCGCGCCGGGTCAGGCGCGACAGTTTCAAGCGTGTCGCCATCACGCTTGAATTCAAGTCTTGAAAGGAGACGTGACATGTTACGCAAGCATTGGGTTTTAGGACTGTTGGCCGCACAGGTGGTGGTGTTTCTGTTGTTGATCAGTTTGTTCCTGCGTGAGCCGGCCGCGAATGCTGCGCCGGTCAGCGCGCCGGAGGCGGCGCCCGCGGAAGCGCCGCAGGCGCAAATTGCCACGCACGGCCAGTACGTCTGGAGTTACGCCGCCAAGTTTGTGTGTGGTTTTCAGCGCACCGCGGCCGCCGGGCAGACCACGCCGGGTGAGCCGGTCGTCAAGCCTGGCAACTACGCTACCGAGATCAATATCCACAATCCCGCTTACAAGCAGGCGCCGTTGCGCAAGAAATTCCTGGTGCTGGTCAATCAGTTCAATCCGCAGAATCCGCTCATCGTCCGTGAGCCGGCGCAGGTCGAGCCGACAAAGATCATCACGATGACGCTGGGGCCGGACTACGCCACGATGGATGACTGCAACAACCTGTGGACGCTGACCTATCCATCGACGCCGCTGCCGACGCCGATGCCGGTCTTCATCGGCTATCTGGTGGTGCTCAGTCCGCTCGAATTGGATGTGGATGTGGTCTACACGTCCAATGCCCCCGGCGATTTGACTATGCCGCCCACCGGTATCTCGATCGATGTCGAGCGCGTGACGGGCAAGCGTGTCTTTGTGCCCTTCGGCGCTCTGCCAAATTAGGGGGCGGGCTATGTCTCGCACACCTACTCTACTGGCCGTCACGGCGCTGGCTGCGATCAGCCTGATCATGTTGATCGGATTGATCGCTGCAGGTGGTGCGACGGCGCGGGCCGGGGCCTCACCGCCCGTGGCCGCCCGATCGATTGATGGCCCGACTGCGATCGTGCCCGAAGATCCCGACTGCTTCGCGTGGGATTTGTCCAACTATACCGGCTTCGATGTCGACGGCCTGACGCTGCGCTTGCAAGGCAATCATGCCGTCAGCGCAGTCTATACCGAAACGCTCAATCCGTTCTTTGAACTGGACACCGGTTATGAAGGCGGCACCGATTCGTATCGACTGGTGTTCACCGACGGCTTAGCGTACGATAGCGATCTGGTGCACGTGGGGCTATGCACCGATCTGCCTTACGCCCGATTGAGCACCGCGCCGAACGCGCTGCTCTGGACGCAGGGTATCTCGACGGTACAGCCTGCGCCGCTGATGGCCGGCGTCGAGTTGAGCTGGCTCAGCGCCGATCAACTGGCGGTCAACCTGGTCAACGAGCAGGCCGTCACCGTGACGCTGGACAGCTTCGTGTTGTTGGATGCTGAAGTGGCGCTGTCGCTGGCTGATCTGATCGGCGATATTGCCGCGACGCTGCCGCTGGCCGGTGAAGCCATCACCGAGCCGATCGCGCTGGCGCCGAACGCGGCGTACAGCATGACGTTTGATGGCTTGCTGCGCGGTCACGGCTATGTGGTGGAGGCGCGGCTCAGCGCCGAAGACGATGCCTTCAACAG
>JACRBO010000826.1 GCA_016219235.1 Chloroflexota bacterium | reverse complement strand
GGGGCGTACAGTCGATCGGGCGACGCGGCAGAAAAGCCTGAATTTGCCGTGGCATCCCACTGCATCGGTGTGCGCACTCCGGTACGATCATCCAGCCAGATGTTGTCACCCATGCCGATCTCGTCGCCGTAATACAGCACCGGCGAACCGACGAACGTCAGCAAGATCGAATTGGCGACTTTGATCTTCCGCAGGTCGTGGCCCAACAACGGCGCAAGCCGCCGGCGAATGCCCAGATTCAAGCGCATGCGCGGTTCGGGCGCATAGAAATTCCACATGAAGTCGCGTTCTTCGGGCGTGACCATTTCGAGTGTGAGTTCATCGTGGCAACGCAGGAACGTCGCCCACTGGCAGGCGTCGGGCAACGCGGGCGTGCGGGCCATGATCGCGTCGATGGACGATCGATCGGCCCGGGCCAGCGCCATGAAAATGCGCGGCATCAGCGGGAAATGAAAATTCATGTGCATTTCAGCCTGCCCTGAGCCAGCCGAAGGGTCGCCAAAGTAAGCGCGCACGTCTTCCGGCCACTGATTCGCCTCGGACAGCAACATCGTGCCGGGTGCATATGCATCGACGAAGGCCCGCAGTCGTTTCAAATAGGCGTGCGTCTCCGGCAGGTTTTCACAGCTGGTGCCTTCGCGTTCGTAGAGATAGGGCGGCGCATCGACGCGAATGCCGTCCGCGCCCTGATCGATCCAGAACTGCACCACGCGCAGCATGGCTTTTTGCACTTCGGGGTTGTCGTAGTTCAGATCGGGTTGATGATGAAAGAAGCGATGCCAGTAATACTGGCCGCGTTTGGGATCGAACGTCCAATTCGACGGTTCCGTGTCGAGGAAGATGATGCGCGTGTCCTGATACTTCTGATCCGTCTCGCTCCACACATACCAGTCGCGATAGGCGGCGTGATCGGGATGCTGCGGATCGCGCGAAGCCTGAAACCACGGATGCTGATCGGAGGTGTGGTTGGGGACTAGCTCCACCACGATGCGCAGCTCGCGCGCGTGTGCTTCTCGCACGAATTGACGAAAGTCGTCAAGCGTGCCGTAATCGGGATGCACGTTGACGTAGTCGCTGACATCGTAGCCGTGATCGCGCAGCGGCGAAGGCGTAATCGGCAGCAGCCACAACGTATCAACGCCGAGGTCTTTCAGGTAGTCCAGCTTCGACGTCAGCCCCGGCAGATCGCCGATGCCATCGCCATTACTATCGGCATAGGCGCGCACGAAGATTTCACAGATGACGGCGTCTTTGAACCAGAGTGCGTCGTGGTGTGGTCGATCCATTCACGTAACCTCTAGATGGGGCTTGCTCGGTGGGACTCCGCTGGACGGGGCAGGTGAAGACCATGAAACCTGCCCCGTCACTCTGGAGAAGATCAGCAGCCGCCCGACTGCTTAACCTTTAACTGAGCCGGCCAGCATGCCGCGCACGAAGAAGCGCTGCAGGCTTAAAAACACCGTCAGCGGCAGGATCATCGTGAGGAATGCGCCCGCGGTCAACAAGTGCCAGTCCTGGCCGCGCGAGCCGACGATCTCGGCCAGGCGCTGCGTGACCAGCTGATTGGTCGGCGAGGATCCGATGAAGATCAGCGCGATCAGGTAATCGTTCCACACCCACAGGAACTGGAAGATGGCGAACGATGCCAGCGCCGGTACCGACAGCGGCAGGATCAGCTTCGTGAAGATGGTGAAGTGCGACGCGCCATCGATGAACGCCGACTCCAACAGATCGCGTGGCAGCTCGCTGATATAGTTGTAGAGCAGATAGGTGGCCAGCGGCAGACCAAAGCCGGTGTGGGCAAGCCACACGGCCAGGAACGTGCCATTGAGTTTCAGCGCGACGTAGTCGCGGAGCAGGGGCACCAGCGCGATTTGCAGCGGCACGACCAGCAGGGCGACGACTAGCGCGAACAGCATCTTGCGCGCCGGGAAGCGCATCCACGCGAAGCCGTAGGCCGCAAAGGCCGCCAGCGCGATCGGGAGCACGGTGGACGGAACCGCCACCGCGATACTGTTGAGGAAGGCGCGCCCCATGTTATCGCCGCGTTCGGTCACGGTCGTGCCGTCCTTCAGGGTCGCGGTGTAATCATCGCCCGCGGTGACCTGCTTGTAGTTTTCCAGCGTGAACGTCGTGTTGGCTGTCCAGGTGTACTGTTGTACTTCCAGGAAGCCGACGCGGCGGTTGCCGATCCATTGCAGGCGCTTGCCGTCTTTTTCAATGCCGGCGCGGAACTCTTCAAACGTCGCGGTGACGCCGGCCAGCGTCATCGGCTGATTGCGATCGACCTCGGGTCCGGGCTTGATTTCTTCAACGGACACCCAGTCTTGATGCGGGAAGACCGACCACCAGCCGGTCGTATTGATGTCGATGCGGTCGCGAATAGACGAGACCAGCAGGCCAAACGTGGGGACGGTCCACAGCAGGCAGATCAACGCCAGGCCAAAGTTGACCAGGAAACTTCCCAGGAACTTCTTGCGCGGCTTATTGGACGCGGTCGTAGCAGCCATTAGAACGCCTCCCGTTGCGCGAACTGGCGCAGGTTATAGACCATCACCGGGATGACGGCGATGAACAGCACGATGGCGATGGCTGAGCCATAGCCGTTATTGTTGTACGTGAAATACTGCCGATAGAATTCGGTGGCGATCACGCTGGAGCCGTACTGGCCGCCCGTCATCACGATCACCACGTCGAAGATCTTCAGGGTGAAGATCACGATCGTGGTGGACACCGTAATGATCGTGCCTTTGATCATGGGGATGATGATCTGGAAGAAAATCTGAACTTCGTTCGCGCCATCCACCCGGGCGGCCTCCAGCACTTCGCTGGAAATGCCCTTGATGGCCGCCGAGAACAACACCATCGAATAGCCTGTCTGGAGCCAGATCACGATGACGATCAGGAAGAGGTTATTCCACGGCTGGAAGAAGGCAGTCCAGGCTTGCGGCTGACCGCCCAGTGACACGACGATCGAGTTGAG
>JACRBO010000825.1 GCA_016219235.1 Chloroflexota bacterium | reverse complement strand
TGGGCAGAGATTCGCTGGCTGGTGGCGACTTACGGCAAACGCGGCATCGCCCGATGGGTGCGCGCTCACGGCTACCGGCGACTGGATGCGCGTGCGTTTAATTACTGGCGCAACATGCTCGGCATCAAGCGGTATCAAGTACCGCCGTGGGAGAAGGTCAAATGACAGACGGCATTCATTGGGAAGCACTGACGCCTCAAACCCGTCACGCCTTTGAAGCGCTGGCCGCATTGCCCCTGCCCGTCGATTTTTACCTGGCCGGCGGTACGGCACTCGCCATGCAGATCGGCCATCGTGTCTCTGATGATTTGGATTTCTACTCAGCAGTCAATCCGCTGGGCGAAGTGGAGCGCGCCGTATTGATTGGTCAGTTGCAGCACTTGCCGTCAGTTGTTATCAAGCGCGAATCGGCCGAACAACTCTACACGAACATCATGGGGGTTGAGGCCAGTTTCATTTTTCAGCATCACCCGCTGCTGTTTCCAACAGTTGAAGTCAACGGCTTGCGCCTGGCGCAGCCAACCGATATTGGGCTAATGAAGTTATCGGCCATTAAAGATCGCGGCACGCGGCGCGACTTCATCGATCTCTATTGCCTCAACGACATTGCGCCCTTTGAAAAGTTGTTTCAACTCTTGCCGCAAAAGTATTTTGATCGACCTGATTTCACGGTCCATCTGGCCTACGCGCTGCTGTACTTCAAAGATGCTGAAGCGGATACGCGTGAACTGCGGACCCTGAAACGAATCAGTTGGGCGGCTGTGAAGAAATACTGTACCGCCGGCTCAAATCTGTTGTCCAAAATCAATGCAGGATTGGAACCATCTCAATGACAGTGTATTCTTCCTCTGAAATGATGGTCGTGGCCGCGTCACGGCTGCTGCGCGACGGCGACGTGGTCTTCGTCGGCATCGGCCAGCCGAACCTGGCCTGCAACCTGGCGCGGCGCACGCACGCGCCCAACCTCAACCTGATCTACGAGGCGGGCGTGATCGGCGCGCAGCCGTCGCGGCTGCCGTTGTCGATCGGCGATCCGTGCCTGGTCAGCGGCGCGGCTTCGATCTGCTCCATGTATGACATCTTCGCCTGCTACTTGCAGAACGGCAAGATCGATGTGGGCTTTCTGGGCGGCGCGCAGATCGATCGGTTTGGCAACGTCAACGCCACCGTGATCGGCCCGTACGCGAAGCCGAAGGTGCGCCTGCCCGGCAGCGGCGGCGCGGCCGAGATCGCCGCGTGGGCCAATCGAGTGTACTTCATCACGCCGCATCAGGCGCGGCGTTTTCCCGAACGCTGTGACTTCATCACCAGCGCGGGCTTTTTATCGGGTCGAGCGGAGCGCGAAGCGAAAGGCTTGCGCGGCGGCGGCCCGCACGAAGTCGTCACCGATCTGGGCATCCTCACGCCCGATGCAAGTGGCGAATTGATCCTGACCGCGCTGCACGCTTCGCGGGGCGCGACCGTTGAGCAAGCGATCAAGAACACGGGCTGGAAGTTGAAAGTGGCGACCGACCTAAAGACGACCGAACCGCCCACCGACGAAGAACTGCGCTTGCTGCGCGAAGAACTCGACCCGACCGGCATTTATTTGAAGTGAGCGAGTTGATCGAAAGATGACGACACCTTCGGACGCGCTACCTGAATCACTCGCGGCGGCTTTTCAAGAGTACGATTTCAAATCGCTTGATCTGGACCGTGATCGTGATCTGATCATTGAGCGCACGCTGGGCGCTGGCAATCTGGCTGAACTTCGATGGCTGTTCGCGCGCTTTCCAATTGAGGCGATCAAAGCCTGGGTTCAACGCCGGGGTGCGGCGCGCTTGCCGTATCGACGCTTTAATCTGTGGCGCGTGGTCTTTGACATCGAGACCTTTGAGCATCCACGTTATTGGCGGCAGACCGCATGGCCGTATTAGAGCGGTTTCCAAGTTGATTTACGATCTCATGCTGGCTGTCATTCCCGCGTGCTTCTGGCGGGAATCCAGCTGCCCGATAAACGCCGAGTCTCAATCGGCAATCTGGATGCCCGACAGAAGCGTTCGGGCATGACAGAGTCGTAAATCAAACTGGAATTTGCTCTAGAGCGGGTTCCAGCTTAGTTTTTACGGCATTGGAGTCGAGGCTTTAGCCGGTTGGCTTGTCTGCGGTGGATCCGGCTAAAGCCTCGACTCCAGGCGAAACCGTCTGGTTGAAGTCATGATCAACTCACTCGTTCCCATCATCGACGCTTCCGGCTCGCATTACGACATCGGCGTTACGATCGGCCGTGCCGTGCCCGAGCGCATCGCAGGCATGATCCGCAATTATCAGACGCTGTTTGCCAGCTTGCCCGGTTTCAAATCGACTTGGGCACAGGCCATTCTGAATGCGCGCAAGTATCTGCCCT
>JACRBO010000807.1 GCA_016219235.1 Chloroflexota bacterium | reverse complement strand
TGGCTGTCGGCGTTGTGATCGACGATCAGCACAAAATCGCCGGCACTGGTTGTCGGATGATTGCTGCACATCAAATCACGGACGCTGACACCCAGGGCCGGTTCACCATGTATGCGGACTGTAAAATCTACAGCCGCATCTAGATCTGCCGGTGTGGCCCGGCGTATCACAAGTCCGTTACCAAGTTCTTGCGGAAGTGTGAACAAGCGATTTTTCCATGAGAGTGTTTCTGACAATTTGCTTTCACCTCCATCGAGTTGTCAGGCGCAGCCGGGATTCGCGGCAGCGATGAAGTTCTTGACGGCCCGGCTGACTTCAGCGGGCCGCTCCGTCGGCGCATTGTGACCGGCGCGCTCGATAATCTCCAGGCGTGCGTTGGCTATTCCGGCGGCCAGCGCCGCCTGATGTTCAGGCGGAAACTGAAAGTCGTCACGGCCGGCCATCACCAGGGTGGGCGCTTTGATCTCGCTGAGCCGATCCATCACGGTCCAACCCTTGAGCAACTGACTGAACCCAAAGATGAGCGCCTCAGGTCGGGACTTCATGCGCAGCCCCAGGATTGCTTCGTGGGCCAGCAGTAAGGGGGTGAGGCGGTGGTAGTACGCTCGTGCAAACTTCATCATGGCTGGCACCATTTCGCCGGGCGCAATCTGCCCGTTGAAGAAGCGCCGGGCCGTCGTCACCGCCGCCGAGCTGTAGCCGCGTTTCGCCAGAATTTCCGGCGCATTGTGTTGAACCCAACGGCTGTCGCCGCACGTATCCAAGAGCAAGAGGTGTGACAGGCTGTGGGGATAACGAAGCGCATACTCCAGGGCGACCATGCCGCCAAAGGAGTGCCCGAGCACCGCCCACCGGTCGAAGCCCAGCGTCTGACGCAGCGCTTCTGCATCTGCGGTCAGGTTCTCCCAGGTCATCGATGAGACATCCGCCCCCTCGGAGCGGCCATTGCACCGATGGTCATAAAAGACCAGCGTGAAGTGATCCGCACACGACCGGAAGGGCAACATAGTGGTGTGATCGACCCCTGGGCCGCCATGCATGAGTACCAATGGATAGCCGTGTCCGATGACCTCCACAAAGAGGGACACTCCTCGAATCGAGATGGTTGTCATTCGCTACTCTCCCGGCAAGCGTCGGACTGAGCTGCACCAAAGTATAGGTTGATCCAATTTGTAGTCAAGCAAAGCAACGAATCCACTGCGGACACATGCGGTGCAGTGCTCCCGTAAACGGATACTCTGTCAGGCATCCGTTTATCCGTTGCCGTCATACGTTGCCCTTCTGCACGTGCCGCTCATACACCAGCCGGAAGTGGTAGCCGTAGATCGCCAGGGTCACCGCTTGCGGGAACAACCGGGGTCGATTGAACAACGTCCACAACAACAGGTTCCAGTATTGCAGCCGTTCTTTGCCGATGATGCCCAGCCTGACGATCGTGCGGAAGAAGGCCATGATGTACTGGAAATCGAGCGGGACCTGAATAGGCGACGGTTTATATTCGCGCAAGAACGTCTTAACGCGCTGATAGTAGTAGCGCGGCGCATAGATGTGCGCCAGGATCGATCGGTACCCGGCGTGCAGCGCCTCCAGATTCATGTGCGGAATGATGTTGGTCGTCCCGTCCACGTTGTCGCCCGAAATGCGATCGATCAGCAGGCGACCTTCGGACTTCAAGCGCGCGTAGAGCTGCGTGCCGGGCGGCGCTTGCAACAGACCCACCATCGCCGTCACGATGCCGCTCTTCTGAATGAAGTCGATCTGCCGTTGAAAGATCGACGCCGTGTCGTTGTCGAAGCCGACGATGAAACCGGCCTGCACTTCCAGCCCCGCGCGCTGCATGCGCTTCACGTCGGCCACCAGATCGCGCTTGAGGTTTTGTTTCTTGCTGCACTCGGCCAGGCTGTCTTCGTCCGGCGTTTCGATGCCGACAAAGACCGTGTTGAAACCGGCCCTGACCATCTGCTGCATTAACTCCTCGTCGTCGGCCAGATTGATCGAGGCTTCGGTGTTGAAGACGATGCCGACTTTGTCCTTCCGCCATTCGATGAGGGCGGGCAGCAGATCGTCGCGCAGCGTGCGTTTGTTGCCGATGAGGTTGTCGTCCACGAAGAAGACAGGCCCGCGCCAGCCCCGCCGATAGAGGCCGTCCAACTCCGCGATGATCTGTTGGCCGGTTTTGGTGCGCGGCCGATGGCCCAGCAGCGCGGTCACATTGCAGAAGTCGCAGTTGAAGGGGCAGCCGCGCGAATACTGAAGGTGGATCGTGGCGTAGTGCTTGAAGTCCACCAACTCCCAGCGCGGGGTCGGCGTCGCGTGGATGTCCGCATACGCGGTCGTGGTGTAGACGCGCTGCACTCGATCGTGCGCCAGATCGTCCAGGAACATCGGCAGCGTCAACTCGCCTTCGTTGAGCACGAAGTGATCGACCACGTCTTCGAACTGCGCCTGCTCGATCGTGAACAGCGCCCCTCCGGCGACGACCGTGACGCCGGCCGCACGGCATCGCTCGATGGCATCACGGGCCGATTGGCGCTGCACCGTCATGCCGCTGATGAAAGCATAATCGGCCCACGCCAGATCTTTCGCCGTCAGCGCGCGTTGATTGAGATCGATCAGCCGCGGGGTCCAGTCGGCGGGCAGCATGGCCGCAATCGTCAGCAGGCCCAGCGGCGGCGCGGATGATTTTTTATGGATGAACTTCAGCGCGTGCTTGAAACTCCAGAACGTGTCGGGGAATTCGGGATAGATCAGCAGGACATTCATCGTACTCCTCCAGAGGTTTGGCTAAGGTTCCCAGACTGACGTCACACCGCACTGCACGCAGTGGGTGCAAGTGTTGCGAGCATCCTGAGCGGAGCAGCATCATTTCGCTGCGGAGTCGAAGGGTGCGAAGCAATCTCGGTGGGCTGTGAAGGAGATTGCTTCGTCGCCAACAGCGCTCCTCGCAATGACGCTCTAATTTAACACTGGCAAGTGAGTTGGTCGAAGCTTATTGGCCGCCGGCGTTGCCTCGATTCAACTTTCTATACACACCCTTCATCTGCCGGTAAATCTCGATGAAAATTTCATAGCGATCATCATACACGGCGCGATGTTGCGGCGTAGGCTGATAAATGTGCTTGAAAGCCACCAGCTGCGGCACGTCGCCAAACCCGATCGCACCCAGCCCGACCCCGGCGATGAACGCCGCGCCGCGCGCGTTGGCCTGAATCGGGTCCTTGACCTGCCGCACTTCGACGTTGAGCACGTCGGCGAAGATCTGGCACCACACATTCGAGTTGCCGCCGCCGCCGGCCAGGTTGAGATGCGTCACCTTGCGGCCCATGAATTTCTCGACCGGTTGCAGCAGCCAGCGCGTGTTGAAGGCCACGCCTTCCAGAAAAGCGCGGATGATGTCTTCACGGTTGTTGTTCAGCGAGATGTTATACAACCCCGCGCGCAAATTGCGATCGTCCACCGGGGCGCGCTCGCCCCAGATCCACGGCGTATAGATCACGCCGTTACTGCCCGCCGGCACACGCGCCGCGATCTGATCCATGATCTTGAACACATCGGGCACTCTGGCTTCCTGGAGCAATTCATCCTTGTGATACAAGACGTTGTCGCGCAGGAAATTGAGGTTGCCCCCTGCCGTCGCTTGCAGCGCCGTCAGCAAATAGCGGTCGGGCAGGGCGCATGGCACCGACGCCATGGACGATGCAATGGCCGTTTTCTTGAAAGGCACGTGCGCGGCCAGCCACGACGACGTGCCGATGTAGACGTGCGGCATGAAGTCCGCCACCGCACCCGAGCCGATCGCGGCCGCCGTGTTATCGATCGCTCCGGCCACTACCTTCACGTCCGTAGGTAATCCCAACGCTTCGGCGACCTCAGTCTTCACGCTGCCCAACACGGTTGTGCACGACACGATCTCCGGGAATTTATCGGCGTCGATGCCGCTGATCTTGATCAGCCCGTCGTCGTAGCGAATATCGTTTGGGTTGCGATTGTCCGTCACCCACGACGTGAGGATCGAATCGAACGTCGCAGCGAAACGGCCCGTGAGGCGCAGATTGAGATAATCGAGGACGTTGAGGAACTTGTAGGTGCGCACGTAGACGTCGGGGAACTTCTCGCGCACCAGCAGCATGTGGGCCGCCGGGTCTTTGCCCGTCATCGACGGCATGCCGCCCGTCAACCGAATCCAGCGCTGCAACTTCTTCACATCCGCGCCCACCACGTTGATCTTGCCGCGCGCGTTCTGGTGCAGATGCGGCGCGCCGCGCATATCCATCCACAGGATGCAGTTCATCAAGGCGTTGCCATCAACATCAACGGGCACCGTGCCTTCGCCCTGCGTCGAGCAGCACACGGCTTTGATCGCGTCACGCGGCGCGAGGTTGCGCGCGAGCAAACGCTGCGCCGCCGACAAAAACGCCTGCCACCATTCGTCCGGCGATTGTTCCGCGCCGCCATCGGGTGTGAGATACAGCGCGATCGGTTGCGCCTCCCAGCCCAGCACTTGCCCATGCGTCGTAATCAACGCCACCTTCATACCGGAGGTGCCCAGATCGACGGCGAGAATCACATTGGCGGTTGGCTGGTTCATACGCGATGTCCTTTAATCACCGTCATTGCGAGGAGCAGCCTGAGCGAAGCGTAGCGTAGTCGAAGGGTGCGACGAAGCAATCTTTAAGTCGAGCAGGAGATTGCTTCGCTTCGCTC
>JACRBO010000843.1 GCA_016219235.1 Chloroflexota bacterium | reverse complement strand
GCGTGCTTGCCCTTGTATTCCAGCGCAAAGCAGCGGCGCTTGAGCACATCGGCAAAGCCTGGCCGCCGGAGGTCTTGGCCAGGCCCAGTTTTTCCAGCATGGGCGGGATGAAGGAGTTGAAGACAGGCCAGACGATTGAGATGCCGAAAAAGCCGAAACCGAGGATGAATGTTTTACGATAGGGGAAAGGTGAACTGCCCATGCGATCTCCTTAGAAGGATGATGATGGGCGGATGGTATCACATCATTGACCAGACTTAAAATGTTGCAGCGCGCTTGCCCGGATCCACGCGCCCCCTGACCGGTGATCGCACTTTGATGTTCCGCTATCTCAAGGCCGTTTGTCCGGGCCGCTTTATGCTACCTGCAACACCAATTTGCCCGCGCTGAAAGTCAACATTGGGAAAAATAGTTCAGATTGTGAGAGCGACATGAGAGCCAAGCCAAATGAGACAAATCGACCTGTTCTGAAAAGAAAACCCAGTTATAATTGGCCTACGTACTTATCACCAGTGCAGACTAAGGAGTGAATCGTGAGCGAGCAAGACGAGCAAGTATTGGATATAGTCCAGAACGCCGAGGACGGCATTGAGCAATTCGAAGAAGTCGATGACGTTGCGCCGCAAATGCGCTCGCGCGTGCCGGCGTGGATCGCGCCAGCCTGGTTCTTTTTCGGCATCATCGTGGGCATTGTCGGCTTTGCCGCCTATACGACGCTCAGCGCCAAACCCCAGGCGGCGGCTGCGCCCGCCCTGGATGCGGTTGCGATGCGAAGCGCGGCGCGCGACGGCGTTATCGAGGCCATCGCCACGCTGCAAGCGGGCAGCGGCCAGCCGTCGGCCCAGCAGCCCAGCGAACCCACTGTCGTCGATCCCGGCCAGTTTACGTTACGACCGGCCAACACCCTCAGCAGTCCCGGCGCTCAGATCACCATCGTGGAATTCAGCGACTTCCAGTGTCCGTTCTGCGGACGTTATCAGCAGGCCGTTCATCCTCAATTGCTGAAGCAGTACGTGGAATCGGGCCAGGTCAACTTTGTCTTTAAGCACTCGGCTTTTCTGGGGCAAGAGTCTGTGTGGGCCGCGCAAGCGGCTGAATGCGCGGCCGATCAGGGCAAGTTCTGGGAATTTCATGACCTGCTCTTTTCTCGTCAGAACGGCGAGAATCAAGGCGCATTCAACAAGGACAAACTCAGCGGCTTTGCCAAGGAGATGGGACTGGACATGGCGAAGTTTGAGCCGTGCCTGACCAACGACGAGACGTTGGCACGGGTGCAGGCCGACACGCAAGAAGGCCAGTCAGCCGGGGTGCGCGGCACGCCGACATTCTTCATCAACGGCCAGGCGCTGGTTGGCGCGCAGCCTTTTGAAGCCTTCCAGAACGTGCTGGCGCAGCAGCTGGGTCAATGAAAAATTAACAATGACCAATGACAAATGAACGATGCCGGGCATTTAAGCATTTGTCATTTGACATTGGTCATTTGTCATTGCTATGAATTGGCTGATTGAGACACGGCGATTTACGGCATTGATGGCGGCGCTGATCGTGCTGGGCGGCGGCTGGATCGTGGCCTCGCGCGACTTCACCAACCGATCGGCGATCAGCACCTCGGCGGCCCCGCAAGTGGGTTTCGCCGCGCCCGACTTCGATCTAGAGGCGCTGGACGGCGAGCGGCTGAAGTTGGCCGATCTCCGCGGCAAAGTGGTCATGGTCAACCTGTGGGCGTCGTGGTGCGCGCCGTGCCGCGCCGAGATGCCGGCGATCGATCATGTCTATCAACAGTACAAAGCGCGCGGACTGGAAGTGGTTGCGATCAACACCACGTTTCAGGACAGCGAAGCCGAAGCCCGATCGTTTTTGAGCGGTCTCAATGTGACGTTTCCGGTGGCGCTCGATCGCGACGGCGCGGCCAGCAAGCGCTACTACTTGCAGGCCATGCCGTCCACGTTCTTCGTGGCGCGCGATGGGACCATCGGCGATATGCTGTTTGGCGGCCCCATGACGGAAGCGTTGATTGTGGGCAAGATTGAAAAGTTATTGGGCAACGAGTAACCGGTTAACTGGTCAACTGGTCAATCGGGCAACCAGTCAACCAGTCACCGATTACCAGTTACCAATCTACCATGTTCCCTGTCCTCAACGTTGGCCCACTGGCAATACAGACGCGCGGTTTGATCATCCTGCTGTCGATCTGGTTCGCGTCGGAAGCCGCCGAACGAAGTGCGAAGCGCCTGGGGTTGTCGAGCGATCACGTTTACAATCTGACGTTGATTGCGGCGCTAACGGGCGTGGTGGGCGCGCGACTGGGCTATGTGCTGGAACACTTATCGATCTATCAAACGTATCCGGCGCAGATCATCGCGCTGGATCTCAATACCTTGTCGGCCGGGTGGGGCGTGACGATTGGCCTGTTGGCTGCCTACCTGTATGCGGGCCGCAAGGGTGTCGCTAATCGAAAACT
>JACRBO010000842.1 GCA_016219235.1 Chloroflexota bacterium | reverse complement strand
GTCACGCTGCACATCTCGGCCACCGACAACGTCGGCGTGCAGTGGCTGCACATACGCGAGTGGCAGTTGGTGACGACGCCCGTGCCGCACTGGGCGGTGGCTCACACCAGCGGCTGGGTGCCCTATCAGGCCGACTACCCGTGGACGCTGATCAACGCGAGCGGCACGCACTACATCGGCGTGTGGGTGGCCGATGCGGCGCGTAACGTATCGCGGCTGGACCATCGCGCGCTCGACTTCGCCAGCCTGCTGCTGCCCGGCACGTCGATTCCGAGGGGCGGCCTGGCGCCGTATCTGGTGCACTATGAGGCCGGAGTGAATGTGACTGCCACGTTGACGACGATCAGCGGCGATGCCGATCTGTACGTGTGGTATCCGGGCAATCACTTCCTGGCCGATCAGAAGAGCACGCTGGGCGGCACGGCCACGGACGTGATCTCGTTTACGACACCGACCGCCGGAACGTATCTGTTCCTGGTGCACGGCGCAGCGGCTTCGACCTACGATCTTGACATCACGCCAGCGGGCGGTCCGACGAGCATGATGTATAGCCCGCAAACTATCCCGGCTTCGCCAAACACAATTCTTGGCCCGAATGATGAACTGACGACCGAACCGGTGCTGTCGCAAAGCGGCCTCGATCCGCTGGCCGATGTGACCGCGCCCGCACAGCCGAGCGTGCTGTATCTGCCGAGCGTTGTGCGCTAACCGCAGTAGTGTTCAGTAGATGACTTCCGCCGGAGCGTATCCGGCGGAAGCCCACACTGAGAAAGAGGCGACCTTAACTGACGAACCGTTGATTTTTGGTATTCGAACTTAATCACCATCGATTTTCACTCCGCGCTCTTCAATCGGCGGGCAATAAGTCAAGGGACGGGAAATCTCAGGAGGATTGCTATGTTTCCCAAAGCGCGTGTTGCCCTCACTTTTCTCGCGGTGTTCGTGGCCCTGCTTGGGGTCGTGACGGTGGCCTATGCGGGGATGTACATTATCGACACCAATGACGCCAGCGTTGCCGAATGGGCGACGCAGAGCATTCCAGTGTTTCTGTCTGATCCGGTGGACGGCGGCGTAGCCGCCAACATGGATATGCTCGACACCTATGTTGCCCGCAGCCTGAGCAACACCAACTTCCCCAGCGACACACTCAACTTCCGCATGCAGTTCAACTCCAGTGACCCGTTAGTCACAGCTGCGACGGCCGCCCTGGCGATTCTCAACTGTGACAACGATCTTGAGCTAAGTGATGATCCAGATGATCGTATCATTGCTTACGTTCGCACCGGCAATTTAGCCCTGGCAGACGATGCCGTATACGTCGCTTACGGAGACTTTAGCGCTTACTGGTTCGCCGGGGCCGATAATCCATCGGTTCTCAATCCACCGTTCGGACAGGTGGTCGACAGCGACGTTGAATGGGCGGTCGCACTGCTGGAGCTAGATACCGTGGATCCGAGTTACTGCCAAGACCCAGCTGGTGGCGGCATCCGATTTGCCACCGCCAACATCAGTGTCAACATTTTCACCGGGGATGTTACGGTTACCCACGTGGATCAGAACCCAGCCTTTCGCGGCTACGACGTGCCCACCGCAGTAAAACTGGAGTCGTTGGAAGCGAGCTCACGGCCAGCTAATGCGGCGGCCTTCAGCATCTTGCTGGGCATGCTGGCGACAATCGGAGTTGGCGCGGTGGTTGTCACTCGCTCGCGGCGGCGATTGTAGTCGCAGCCAGGCAATCTCTGCTTCAACACAGGCGGTGAATATGCCACAGCCGGCCAATCACCCGGTTATCGATCTGCGCCTGGTGACCAAATCCTACCCCGGCGGAGCCGGTCCGGTGACAGTGCTGGATAGCGTCACGCTGCGCGTGGAGCCAGGCGAGTTTGTCAGCGTGATGGGACCATCGGGTTCCGGCAAGTCCACGCTGCTCAACATGATCACCGGTATCGATCGGCCCACCAGCGGCGAAGTCTACGTCACCGGTCAGGCTGTGCATCGTCTGGGGCAGGATCGATTGGCCGTGTGGCGCGGGCGCAATATCGGCGTGTTCTTCCAGTTCTTCAAGCTGCTGCCGACGTTGACCGTGGTCGAGAACGTGATGCTGCCGATGGATTTTGGCAACGTCTTTCGCCCGCGTGAACGCAAAGCCCGCGCACTGCACCTGCTGGATCAGGTGGGGATTGCCGCACAGGCGCGCAAACTGCCCGGCGCGCTCAGCGGCGGCGAACAGCAGCGGGCGGCCATCGCGCGCGCCCTGGCGGCCGATCCGCCGCTGATCCTGGCCGACGAGCCAACCGGCAACCTCGATTCGCACACGGCCGAAGCCATGTTCGATCTGTTCCAGGCGCTGGCCGCGCAGGGCAAGACGCTGTTCATCGTCACGCACGATGCAGGTTTGAGCGCGCTCGCCCAACGGATGTTCTGCTTGCGCGATGGCCGT
>JACRBO010000808.1 GCA_016219235.1 Chloroflexota bacterium | reverse complement strand
TCGACATCGCCCGGCTGCATCGTCGCCACCGATTCGATGTGCTTGATCGGCACGACCAGGATGTGCGTTGGCGCTTGAGGATTGATGTCTCGAAACGCGACGATGTCGATGCCGCGATAGACCATGGTCGCTGGCACATCCCCGGCAATGATCTTGCAGAACAGACAGTTGCTCATGGCTTAACCTCGCTGAGCGTGAGATTGTCAAACGCGATGTGCACGCCCGCATTATCGAACAGCGTGCCGGCCGTCAGACCGATGTCGCCCTGCTTGAATTCGTCGTCAGTGAAAGTCGTCACGGTTTCGCCGTTGACGTTGAACGTGAACTGGTTGCCGCGTGCGATCACTTGCAGATGATTGGTGGCAGCTTCGCGTTTGATGGCCGCTGACTCCGTCCAGTCCTGAAGTTTGAGCCATTTGCCCGCAAGATATTTGTTGACGGCAAAGTAGCCGTCGCCGCTGATGTCCAGGCGATAGAAGTTCTTCTCGTCCACGTAACGGATCAACGCGCCGTAACTGTTGTCGCCGGGGCCTTCGACTTGCGTGGCGTCTATATCGAGCGTGAAGTTCTCAAAGCGCTTACCCGCGACCGACCACGCGATCTGATCGAGATCGTCGATGGTGAAGTGCAGCGCCCCGTCCTGATAGCGAATCTGGATGATCTTGTCGTCGACGACTTTCCAGCCGTTGTTGGACCTTGAGAAGTCATCGGCATAGGGCAGGGGCGTGAGTGCAGACGACGGACTACACGCAACAAGCACCATCACGCTAAGCACGAAGAACAGTCGGAAGCGGTTCATACCCGGGTCACCGATTACCAGTCACCGTTTACCAATTACCGATTAACTCAGTTGCCGTTTAACTTCAATCACATTGGGCAACCGCTCGATGCGATCCATCACTTTGGACAGCTGCGCCGTGCCTGCGATTTCCAGCGTCGCCAGGAAGGTGGCCAGATTGCGATTGGTGGTCACGTTGACACTGCTCATGTTGACGCTCTCGGCGGCGACGACGGCGGCCACATCGCGCAGCAGGCCGCCGCGATCGTAGGCCGCAATCTTGATCATCACCGGATACGTTCGTTGACTGCTGCCCCACGACACTTCGATCAACCGCTCTGTCTCATTGCTGTGCACGATGTTGGTGCAGTTGCGATGATGCACCATCACGCCGCGCCCGCGGGTCACAAAGCCGATGATGGGATCGCCGGGTACGGGCTTACAACAATTGGCCAGCGTAGTCATCATGCCGCCCGTGCCACGCACCGCCAGCCCGGATACTTCGGTCTTGGACGGGGCCGTTAAGGGCAGAGGCTCATCGGCGGGCGGATTGGCCTTGCGATCGGCTTCGATGACTTTGCTGACGATTGCCTGCGAACTGATGTCGCCCGCACCGATCTTCTCGAAGAAGTCGTCGATCTTATCGATGTTAAACAGCCGCGCCACGGCTTCGAGGGGCATCGCGTCCAGGCTCAGGCGGCGCAGTTCGCGCTCCAGGATATCGCGGCCCTGCACGATGTTCTGATCGCGGTCTTGCTTCTTAAAGTATTGCTTGATCTTGGTGCGCGCACGCTGCGTCTTGATGAAACCCAGATTGGGGTTCAACCAGTCACGACTGGGACCGCCGCGCTTGGCCGTGACGATTTCCACCCGGTCGCCCGTCTGCAACTGATAGTCCAGTGAAACCAGGCTGCCGTTGACGCGCGCGCCGCGGCAGCGATCGCCCACGTCGGTGTGGATGTGATAGGCAAAGTCGATGGGCGTGCTGCCCGCCGGCATGTCGATGAGTTTACCCTTGGGCGTAAAGACGTAGACGCGATCTTGAAACACATCCGATCGGAGCGAATCCACAAACTCGCGCGCGTCGGGCACATCGTTACGCCAGTCCATCAGCGAGCGGAACCATGCGATTTTCTCTTCGTATTTGGGATCGCGCTTACCGCCTTCTTTGTAGCGCCAGTGCGCGGCAATGCCCAACTCCGAATTCTCGTGCATCTCGCGCGTGCGAATCTGCACTTCCAGCGTCTTGCCTTCATCGGCGACGACGGCGGTGTGCAGACTCTGATAGAAGTTGTCTTTGGGATTGGCGATGTAGTCGTCAAACTCGCTCTTGATGGGTCTCCACAGCGAATGGACGATGCCCAGCACCAGGTAGCACTGCGCCAGGTTGTCGACAATCACACGCACGGCGCGCACGTCGTAGACTTGATCGAACGAACCTTTGCGCTCGATCTTTTTCCAGATGCTGTAGATGTGCTTGGGGCGGCCGCTGATTTCGGCTTCGATGCCTTCTTCGCGAAAGCGCAGCTGCAAGGTGTTGACGATGTGATCGATGTAGCCTTCTCGATCGGGGCGGCGCTCGTCGATCAAACGCGCGATCTCTTTGTATTTGTCGGGATACAGGAAGCGGAAACCGAGGTCTTCCAACTCCCACTTCATCTGCCAGATGCCCAATCGGTTGGCGAGCGGCGCGAAGAGTTCCAGCGTCTCACGGGCGATGCGCTTTCGGCGGTCTTCCGGCAGCACACCCAGCGTGCGGAGGTTGTGCAGCCGATCGGCCAGTTTGATCAACACGACGCGCGGATCGTCGACCATCGCCAGGAACATCTTGCGCAGCGAT